>JACMKO010000161.1 GCA_014380065.1 Leptolyngbya sp. ES-bin-22
CTCATGCTGATTGGCAGAATCCAGTGCGATCGCCATCGCTGTAGGGTGCGTTCCCTAATACAACTTCTACGACTCCACCGATGATTTTTGGGAACGCACCATGCATATGCTTGAAGCAAGAGCAAGCCATCGCAGTCTAACAACGCCCATGCACACCGACTGCCGAAAGTTGATCGGTTGTGATGCAAAGGTTATCCGCAGCAGGTGATGGGCAACGTTAGCTGTCTGTCTTGATTCGAGGTGTCTGCTACCGAGAGGTGGTTTGTGGGTGACAGAGGTTGAGTATAGCGAGGTTGAGTATGGAGGGCGATCGCCAATCAACCGCTCCGTCTCGATCGTTTTCAGCGCTTCCTTCATCCCTCACTCTGGCGGAAAGGTTCCGTCCCGGACTTCAGCGTCATAAGCTTGCACTGCCTGAGTAATGGCAGCACGCAAATTGACGTAAGACTTGGCAAAGGGCGGCTGGCGTACCGAAAGACCCAGCAAATCTGCTGTCACTAGCACCTGTCCATCACAATGCGGACCTGCGCCAATACCGATCGTCGGAATGGTCAACTTTTGCGTGATTTGCTGAGCGAGGACACTGGGAATATGCTCCAGCACGATCGCAAAGGCACCTGCCTGCTCCAGCGCGATCGCCTCTGCCAAAATATGCTCTGCCGTTTCAGGAGACTTGCCCTGCTGCCGATAGCCCAGGCGATGGACGGCTTGAGGTGTAAGTCCGATATGCCCCATCACTGGAATGCCCGCCTGCACCAGTTGAGCAACGGTTGTAGCGATCGCCGGATTCCCACCTTCCAACTTTACAGCCTGTACACCCGTCTCTTTCAAGGCGCGTCCGGCTGAATGGAGCGCCTGCTGTATGCTTTCTTGATAGCTCATGAAGGGAAGATCTGCCACGAGCAGCGATCGCGTCACACCACGCCGTACCGCTTTAGCATGATGCAGCATTTCATCTAACGTGACGGGCAGCGTCGTGTCGTAGCCCAACGCCACCATTGCCAGCGAATCACCCACCAAAATCAGATCTACCCCTGCCTCATCCAGCACATGCGCGATCGCATAATCCCAGGCAGTCAACGCCACGATCGAGCGTCCCTGCTGCTTCCATTGGGTTAATTGATGAGTCGTAACTGGCATCGGACGAGTACAGGAAAAGGTATACGGTACAGCGTACAGAGGAACGGGGACAGGGTGAAAGGTACAGATAACCGAATGTCCTGCTACTGCCGTTTCTTCTCACCACGTTCCTCGTAACACTGGACTCGCAAGAAGATCCCTCACCCCTCACCCTTCATCCTCTTCCAACTCAAAACTCAAAACTCAAAACTCTACTTCCAATTCCTCACCGTCCACTCCGGCTAAACGTATTGTGCGCGCCCGTACGAAAGGTCGTCATGCTCACCCAGGCAAGTCCCTCACTGGTGCCAACCCACAGCTTATCGCCTGTATCTGGTGCGAGAGAAAGAATGCGGCTGGACGGGAGTCTCGCGATCGCGCCCGCAGACGCACCGTTAAACGGGTTGATTCGCAATAGCCCTGTGGTTGTCCCCACCCACAAACTATTCACCTTGTCGAACTGAAGAGCTGTCACGTTGCGCCCCCGCAGTGGGGTGACCGATCGTACCTGTCCGGCTTTATCCAACTCCAATAGCCCATTGGGAGTGCCAATCCAAAGGGTGCCCCAGGAGCTAAGTGCCAGCGTTTGTACTGTGGTTCCTGGCAAATTACCAACGCGCTTCATTACCGTTGCGCTGGCGGTGTCAATTTGCACTAAGCCGTCCAGCGTCCCGACCCACAAGTTGCCGTCAGCATCCAGGCTCAAGGCATTGGCGCTCACTCCGGGCAAGTTTTTTAGCGTCGTCATCAACAGTCCACGATCGGGGCTAATGAGCGCCAGTCCAGCATCGGTGCCCACCCAGAGATAGCCCCGTTTGTCGATTAGCAACGACAAGACGCGGTTTGAAGGCAGCGAAAAATTCTGTGCCGTCACCTCCCCCGTGCGGGGATCAAGGCGCACTAACCCGTCATAGGTGCCCACCCACAGCCGTCCCACGCGATCGATCGCTAATGCGCCAACGGTGCGATTGGGCAAGCTGATGTGCGCTCGAATCTTCCCACTACTGGGATTGATCTGTGCGAGTCCCTGCCAGGAACCCACCCAAAGCGTGCTGTTGCCAACAGACTGGAGGGCACTCACTCGATAATCGGCGTTGATAGACTGCTCTTCTTGCTGTTGCCGCTGGTCAGGTAAAGGAGTGACGGCAGGGGGTGGTGCCGCAGAGGGGTATAGCGGTGCCGCGTTTGGATCGCCCGTCGTCTGTGCCAGAATGACCGTTCCAGAGTCATCTTTCATGCCTTGTAAAGTCAAAAGCAGCAAGGCAACTCCAACCGATCGCCCAACCCATTCTGTACGACGCATAACTCACTCTCCACCAACGATGACACTGGCAATCTGGTAATCTCAGCGCGATCGCCGCTACACCAGGGTTGCCTCTTGCGCCCCATGATACTGCCAGTCGTTTCAGATGAACGCTAGACTTAGCAGTAGTCATCGTGCGATCGGGTGCAATCAGGGAGACCGCTTCACATCTCTCGTTCAATCGTGTGAGTTCTGAATTTGGGGTGCGATCGTCCATTAGCCATCAGTCATCGTGACGTGACGGGGAACAATAACCTTACCCACTTCATCCGGCATTTGCCGACCTCAGCCATGCTTAGCACCAAAACTGCCATTCCCATTCTTCTGATTTTGGGTTTAGTGTTTGTCGGCTTCGGTGATCAATTCCTACCTCAACCTTTGCGTAGCGCCAGCTTCAAAACTCGCGTGGCGCTGGATAACTGGATGACAAACTCATTCAATCTCTGGCAGCCCAAAACAAATCCAAATGCGCGGACGGAGCGAGCGTTAGAGCAGCAGGAGTCAGGGAAATAGCCCTTAGAAAACAGTCTGAATTAAACCCAACAAACATCATTTTTCTCGTTACTTCAGTGTTGGGCTTACTCGTGTTGATCCAATGAGTACGATCGCTGAGGATAGAGATAGCGATCGTCTACGGTTCTTGCTCCATCAACCACTCATCTAAATCGGACAGACTAGAAAAATCCAGCAATGCTTCGCCCAATGCTTCTAACTGGGTAATGGATAACGCATTGATTTGTGCGTTCACTGACTCAGACAACACTCCCACTTTGCGCTTTAGGAGTCGTAGAACCAGCGATCGCTCTCCTTGCTCGATCCCCTGCTCAATCCCCTGCTCAATCCCCATGCGTTCGACGCTGCTGATATACGGCATCCGTCGTTCCTCCTCGTAAGCTTTCAACTCTTGCCAGAACTCGCACTCTAATCCTTTTGGAAGGATCATAACCCAATCAACAAACCGAAACAGGTTGAGAATGTCTCGTCGTTCATAGCCCTGCTCGTATAACCGTCGAATCAAGCCTAATTTGAACTCTTTCCGTTGCTGAGAATCCCGTTGGGTTTCCTGTGCCTTTAAATGCGCCATCACAACAACGGCAAAGGGATTGCGATCGCGCTCCAACTCTGTCCAGCGATCGCGGTAATCCAGCAACTTCACCATCCCGAACCGAAACGTTAGCTCTGTGTCGGGATTGCCAACGTGATAGTGATTCGGTCGCCATTGGGCATTGGCATCACAAAGAATCGCTAGACTGGTTGCATGACTATGAAAACGGTCAAAAATACGCAAGTGATAGACCAGCATCCGCTCGGCGAAATGGGCTTCTGCTTTCGCTTGCACCTCGATATGAACAAGAAGCCAAAGCGCCTGTCCTTGCCTGAGCCATACCTTTACAAGTTGATCGGCATATCGTTTGCCAATGGCTGCTTCTGGCGCAATTTGCTGGAATT
Organism: Leptolyngbya sp. ES-bin-22; assembly: GCA_014380065.1. Classification (GTDB taxonomy): domain Bacteria; phylum Cyanobacteriota; class Cyanobacteriia; order Leptolyngbyales; family Leptolyngbyaceae; genus Stenomitos. The sequence continues at coordinate 3,872 of JACMKO010000161.1, forward strand.
CTTTATCTAAAAACTCATGGGGACGGTGCCAGTCGATGCGGGCGGCGGTCTGTGGAAAAAAGAAGGCGATCGCATCCTGAAAATACTGGCGCAGAATGTCCTTCCAGGGAGAATCTTGGTCGGAGCGTAGCGTGGACATTGGCAGTGAATTATTGGCGGTAGAAAATAGTGCGATCGTATCATTTTGCTGCCACTACGATACGCCCCATCTCACCGTATGTCCATCTCGCGGTATGCCCATCTCGCGGTATGATAGTGAGCCTGTAATACGCTCGTTGCGGTTGCTTTGTGGTGGCAAAGTAACGTTAGTTACGGCAATCTAGCCTTTGAATTCACGGCACACTATGACTCAGCATTACCGCATCACGCTTCTTCCTGGCGATGGCATTGGTCCCGAAATTATGGCAGTTGCCGTCGAGGTGCTGAAGGTCATTGGCGAGCAGTTGGATCTGTCGTTTGAGTTTCAGGAAGCGCTAATGGGTGGGGCGGCGATCGACGCGAAAGGCGAACCGCTTCCGGCTGAAACGTTAGATCTGTGCAAAAACAGTGATGCGGTGCTGCTAGCCGCGATCGGGGGCTATAAGTGGGATGCCCTTCCGCGCCATCTCCGCCCCGAAACGGGCTTGTTGGGATTACGTGCAGGCTTGGGACTCTTCGCTAACCTACGTCCTGCGAAAATTTTGCCTCAGTTAGTGGATGCGTCTAGCCTGAAGCGCGAGATTGTCGAAGGGGTGGACATTTTGGTGGTGCGGGAACTGACAGGCGGCATTTACTTTGGGCAACCCAAAGGCATTTTTGCGACCGAGACGGGCGAAAAGCGCGGAGTCAATACGATGGCGTACACCGAATCCGAGATCAATCGCATTGGTCGTGTGGGCTTTGAAACGGCTCAGAAGCGCAGCAAGAAGCTCTGCTCAGTGGACAAGGCAAACGTGCTGGAAGTCTCGCAACTGTGGCGCGATCGCATCACGGCGCTTGCACCCGAATATCCTGACGTAGAGCTTTCGCATATGTACGTGGACAACGCTGCCATGCAGTTGCTCCGCTATCCCAAGCAGTTCGACACGATGGTGACCAGCAACCTGTTTGGCGATATTCTCTCCGATGCAGCAGCAATGCTGACGGGAAGTATTGGGATGCTGCCGTCTGCCAGTTTGGGTGCATCAGGTCCCGGCGTGTTTGAGCCAGTGCACGGCTCTGCACCAGACATTGCGGGACAGGACAAGGCGAATCCGCTGGCGCAAGTGCTCAGCGCGGCGATGCTGCTGCGCTACAGTTTGCATCAGCCAACCGCTGCCGATCGCCTTGAACAGGCAGTCAACACGGTGCTGGATCAGGGTAACCGCACGGGCGATATCATGTCCGAAGGGATGACGCTCTTAGGCTGTCGGGCAATGGGCGAAGCGCTCATTCAGGCGCTGCATTCTGTGTAGTTTTGTCAAGAATTCGCGCGATCGTCACCAAACCGTTGAACGTGAGTATACTTTTACGAGGTTTCAGCCGCTTTGGAGACTGGCTCTAAGGCGCTTTATCTAACTGATGAGACGACGATCAAGGGAAATTTAAAGGAATCAACCCTTGCTGGGAACGTACAGATATACTAAAGTCAGCAAAAACAAAGGGGCAAAAAGGTGGTGTACGTTTCGCAAAGGCAAAATCAAAGCAGGGTGGATGACTCGGACTTTACGGCGTTACTAGACCCCGCTCTGATTCGTTCAGCGCGGCTCATTTACACAACCTACTACGAAGTCCATCCCAGTTTAATCCAGCGTCCGCTGGGTGTCGCCATCAACCGCTTTACGCATCGGGGCAAGCTCATCTTTTCGGGTAAGCCGGTTTTGCTGCCTCAGGAATGCTTTGTGCCGTTCAGCCAGATTGAGTCGGAGATGTATTAGGGAAAAGGGAGTGGGGAATAGGGAGTGGGGAGTGGGACGATCGCTCGAAGCATGACACCCGATCGCAGCGAACAGTTCAGCTTTGATTATGTGAGTTGGCACCGATAGCAGGGTAACTTAAGCGTTGTAAGCTGTGCGTCCGAGTTCTCTAGCCCCTTGCCTGTCATGGATTTTTTATTTGAGTTGCCAGCGGCGATCGCGGTCTTCGTTTTGGGAGCATCCGTTGGCAGCTTTTTGAATGTGGTGGTGTATCGCCTGCCTGCGGGCTTGTCGCTGGTTTACCCGCCGTCGCGCTGTCCCAAATGCCTGCATCGGCTGGGCAAGGGCGAGAATATTCCGGTGGTTGGCTGGCTGTGTCTAAAGGGTCGTTGTCGGCACTGCAAAAATCCCATTTCTGCCCGTTATCCTTTAGTAGAAGGGGTAGCGGGTCTTTTGTTTGTTTTTACCTTTTGGGCGTTTGGCTGGTCGTGGCACACGATCGGCTACTGGGCGTTCTTAAGCTGGCTGCTGGCACTGTCGCTCATTGACCTGGATACGATGACGTTGCCAAATCCGCTGACGCAATCTGGTCTGGCGATTGGGCTAGTTTTTCAAGCCATTCTGGGCTTTACGATGAGTGCCAGCTTGTCAGGTGCCCTAACGCAACTAATGCACGGCGTTTTGGGCGCGGTTGTCGGGCTGTGGCTGCTAGATATCATTGCGATCGCTGGCTCGATGCTGTTAGGGCAGGCAGCGATGGGTGCAGGCGATGCCAAACTTGCTGCCATGATGGGCGCGTGGCTCGGCTGGAAATACCTCCTCTTGGCTGGCTTTCTCGCCTGCGCGATCGGTGCCTTTGCGGGTGGTGGTGCGATTGCGCTGGGTTGGATCGGTCGTCGTCAAGCTATGCCCTTTGGTCCTTTTTTAGCACTTGGAGCCGCGATCGTGGTCTTTTGGGGCAGCGCGATGCTCTCGACCTATTTTCGAGTGTTCTTTCCATTGGCGTAAGGGGAAGCTTAGAAAAAGTTGTGGGTTTTTGGTTTTTAGTTGTTGAGATCAGAAGTTAGGAGTTAGAAGTCTACCAATTTAAAGCATGACGGCTACAGATCTAATCGCTGGGTCGGGGCAAGGCAATGCCTTGCCCCTACAAGATGTGTCGTCTTTTCAATTCAAATTGGTATCAGAAGCTGTAATTCATCACTCAAAACCTTCCCCATCTCCCCCGCTCCCCCTGCCTCTTCAGCCCCCTTTTCCCCATGTCATCACACCCATCCGATCGCACAACTGCTCAACTCACAGCCGCTGATCAGCACTACCAGTCGGGAGCATTGGCTGAAGCTGAGACACTTTATCGTCAGGTATGGGAGGAACATCCGGCTTCGGTGACAGCGTTGACTTGGCTGGCGCTGATTGCCGATTTGACCGGTAAACCGGAGGAGAGTATTGCGTACTACGATCGGCTGCTGGCATTGGAACCAAGTGCAGAGGCGTATAGCAATCTGGGTACAGTGTTGTGTCGGCAGGGACGGATTCAGGAAGGGATTGCCCATCAACGTCAGGCATTAGCGTTGAAACCGCATCAGCCAGAAACGCACTATAACTTGGGCTTAATTCTAAGCCAGATTGGGCAGACGGACGACGCGATCGCCCATTACAAGCAGGTCATCGCGCTTGCCCCGCATTACAGCTCGGCACACAACAATCTAGCAATGGCGCTGTATAAGCAGGGTCAATTGGAGGACGCGATCGCCCATTACAAGCAGGCTTTGGCGATCGATCCAACGCATGTCAACGCGCACAATGGGCTGGGCGTGTCCCTCTTTTGTCAGGGACAGGTGGAGGACGCGATCGCTCACTACAAGCAGGCGATCGCTCTTAAGCCAGACAGTTTTAGTGCTTACAACAACCTGGGGACAGCACTTCAAAAGCAGGGCAACCTAGAGGACGCTGCGACCCACTACCAACGAGCACTTGACCTCAATCCGCAGTACGCCAGCGCCCACGACAATTTAGGGACAGTGCTGCAAGCGCAGGGGCAGGTTGAGGCGGCGATCGTCTATTACCGACGGGCGTTGGAGCTTGACCCCAAGCTTGCTAACGCCTACAACAATCTGGGATCGGCACTCCAAGCACAGGGCTATGTCGATGACGCGATCGCCAGTTGCCTAAAGGCGATTCAACTCCAGCCTGATCATGCCGATGCTCACAACAACTACGCCAGCGGTTTGGTGGAGCGGGGTGATTTTGAGCAGGCGATCGAACACTACAGACAGGCGATTCACCACAAGCCCGATCATACTAACGCCCATTTAAACCTGGGCATTGTGCTGCTGCTACTGGGCGATTTGAAGCAAGGCTTTGAAGAATACCACTGGCGCTGGCAGACTCAGCAATGCTCGTCGTTGCGCTATCCTCAAGCGCTTTGGGATGGTTCAGACCTCAACGGCAAGGTTATTTTGCTCACGGCAGAGCAAGGCTACGGCGATACTATTCAGTTTGCGCGCTATGCCAGCTTGGTTGCCCAGCGTGGTGGACACGTCGTCATTGCCTGCCAAAAACCGCTGATCCGACTGCTGAATACGCTTCCAGGCATCGATCGCTGTGTCGATCGCGCCAACGTGGATGTCCAAACCCATGTTCACGCACCGTTGCTAGACCTGCCGCTGCTGCTGGGAACGACGCTAGAAACGATTCCCAGCCAGGTGCCCTACCTCGCGTCCGCGTCCAATTTTCGCTTATTAGTCGCTGACAATCCCTCAGCCACCCCCCATCCCGTTCGGCTGAGCGCTCACGTCGAAGCCCTACACCCCACACCTTTTAAAATCGGCATCGTGTGGGCAGTTAATCCCGATAGTTCCACTAGCAGCAAGCGTTCCTGCCCGTTGGGGCATTTTCTATCGCTGTCAGACAATCCCGGAATCGCCCTCTACAGCCTGCAAAAAAAGCCAACTGAGGCTGACCTGGCGCTACTAGCATCCCATCCAAACATGCAGGACTTGCACGAACATCTGCACGATTTTGCCGATACTGCCGCTGCGATCGCCCAACTC
>JACMKO010000162.1 GCA_014380065.1 Leptolyngbya sp. ES-bin-22
AGGAAGCGATCGAGCTGTGCTTCGGGCAAGGGATAGGTGCCTTCAAACTCCAGAGAATTTTGGGTGGCGATGACCCAGAATAGGTCAGGCAAACGCATACTTTCACCGTCCAAAGTCACCTGTTGTTCTTCCATTGCTTCTAAAAGCGCCGCTTGGGTTTTGGGCGGAGTGCGATTAATTTCGTCTGCCAGCAGAATTTCGGTAAAGACAGGTCCTGGCTTGAGGGTGAAGTTGCGGGTGTTAAAGTCAAAAATATTGGTGCCCAAAATGTCGGAGGGCAGAACGTCTGGGGTAAGCTGAATGCGGCGAAAGTCGGCTTGTACCAACTGGGCAAGAGCCTTAACGGTAAGGGTTTTGCCTGTACCGGGAACGCCTTCTAAAATGACGTGTCCGCCTGCCAGGAACGCCACCATGAGCTGTTGAATGATGGTCGGTTGCCCCACCACAATTTGGCTGAGGGCTTTGGCGAGTTGTGTAAAGGTGGTGTTATCGTTCACGGGTTCCCAAGTTGACGATGAAGGGTCTGCACTTTTCCCAACCAGGTTAGCAACTCCTGGCGATTTGGGCGCTTTTGAGTCGGTTGGCTCAATACGTCTTCAAGTTCGGCGGCGGGTCGTCCAGTTTGTTGAACCCAGGCATCAATGATGACATGAAGTTCAACTGAGTCGATCCCTAAGCCGAGCGATCGCTGCACATAAGCCCGTTCCGCTTTCCCGACGGTTTCCCAAACAAATTCACTACAGTTTGCTTTTTGCAAAACGCCTGCTAATGCCTGAATATATGCCTCGTTGTTATCTAACTTGGGCGGCAACAGTTTGACGGGCAGACCGAACCGCTGGTTTTTCTCCCAAATTAAAACCAGGAGAATGATCAACGCTTGCATCGCCAGGATAGGTAAGGAAGTTTGAGCTAAGTATCCGGCGAGGCTGCCAGATTTTTCCTTGGCGATCGCCTTTTGATCCCGAAACCCGTGAGAGTACTCATCGATCCAAATTGGATTTCCAGGCGCAGTCACTAACTTGGTTAAAAACTTGAAGTTTCCTGGCTCGTTTTGATAGGCATTGGCGGCAAGATGGGGCGTTACAACCGAAATAATTCGCCCCTGTCCCAGCACTTGTTCCCATATCACGGCTCCAGCCGAGTCTTTGAGCAGAATGTTTTGATCAGCAGTCGCTTCTATGTATCTACGACGAGTCTCCACTTTGACTGCGCCTGTTGGACTGGGAAGGCTAGAGCTAAACGAGGCATTGGTCACGGGCGATCGCACTCCCAGCAATACCACCACGTTTCCTTGTTCAACCCAATCCTGATGGGCGATCGGCAGCGAAACTTTCTCCCGCCCATTCGCTATCCGCACCAGCGTCATCGGCGCTCCGCCGATCCTGGCTAGCAGCCTCACTGGAGGGACGTTTCCATAGTCATGCTCCACTACCTCTTCACCCTTCGGCACAGACGGCGCTAACAACTCTTCCAGCGGACGCTGCCACCGCTTTGCCGGGATTCCCTGCTGCTGAAGACTGGCGTACCATGCTCCGTAGCCACTGGGCGCACGGCTGTATGTAGACCCTTGCAGAGCCGGGGCGCGCAAAGACATAAAGATCAGCACCATAAACAATGGAATCAGCAGGAGTGCCCATCGCCACAGCCGACGCTTCGACAAACTCTTCTTCATCGGCGTTGGATCTCCTGATATGCCTGCCAACAACGCTCAAACGTTTCTGCTGAAATGGCGGCATCGCTAAAGCACAGGCGCTCGTGGGTGCGAATCAACAATTGGTAAGGCTGAGGGTGAATTTGGGGCGGATCGATCTGCAAAATCAAGCTGAGGTATTCACCATCCGTCCGGCTCTCCGCTTGACGAATCAGGTGGCGATCGCTGAGGTGATGAAGCGATGCCATATAAAGCGATCGGCAGGCTTCGCGGTAGTTACCCTGCTGTTGGGCGTAACGCGATCGCTCTAGCCACTCTGCGACTGATTGTTCAACGAGAGTCTGGGGAGAGGGCGATCGGGGTCTGCGACGCCTCAAGTAATTCTCTACATAGGGCTTAAAGATTTGGTATAGCTGCCAGCCCAGCCCAGCCACCAGCCCCATAATCACAGTCCAGAAGAACCCCTGAAGAAACCACTCTGGCAATGCCCAGTCTTCGCTCCCTAAGTTGCCCAAGCGAAACCCTGAGAACAATGACTCCATCCACTCGCCCAACTGCTGCTGCTGTTGCTGAATCCACCAGTCAGCGCTGCTTTTTTCAAATGTCCCTGAAGCCACGACTCACCTCAAAACCATTTGCCCCGCGCCCATTATGGCGAATCAGATCGCTTCAAAGCTCTATCATACAAAGTTCCCCAGATCCTTTAAGAATCTGGGGAACTAGAGTTCTTGAAAGAAACTCTACGCCATGCTGTTTTCGATCGCCCATCGAGCTAGCTCAGTCCGGTTATGTAAACCCGTTTTACCCAACATATTGCTAACGTGACTCTCGATCGTCCGCTGACTCACATTTAACTCTTCTGCAATTTCGCGGTTTGCCATGCCACGGGCAACAAACTGTAC
>JACMKO010000163.1 GCA_014380065.1 Leptolyngbya sp. ES-bin-22
CGCAAACGCGCTGATTAGCTCCACGACTTTCGAGATTTTTTGGGACGATTCGCCCAGGTGTTTCACCTTCTTTGCCGTGTCTGCAACGGTCGATCGAATCACCTGAATCCCCGCGACGGTGCGGTTCATTGCCGCATCCCCTTCTTCGACGCTGTGAGCAGCTTGCTGCACTGCCATTTCCGCTCGTTCAGTGTTGGTGGCCACTTGACGCACGACTAAAGCCGTTTCTTCCGCCACCTTTAACGCAGCGGTGATCGCCTCAGCTTGCCGCAGCGCTTCCTCTGATAGAGCTTGAACGGAACCCTGACTTGAGTTGGTAGTGGTTGCCACCTGGTTTGCCGCTTCCTGCACTTGCAACACAATTTTGCGTAAGCTTTCTACGGTGGCATTGTAAGAGTCGGCGATCGTGCCAATTTCATCTGCCGTCACTTTTGCCTGGGTCGTCAGGTCTCCTTTACTAATCGGGTCTACCTCCATAAGCAGCTCTAATGCTCGCTTTTGCAGACCTTCTTTGAGTTGACGCTGTTCTTCTGCCAGGTTGGTGGTTTGCTCTAGCAATTCCACCCGGTAGATGGAAAGCCCTAGCTCAGTCCCTAACCGTTGCAGAAAGTTGATCTCAGCATCCTGCCAGTTGTAAGTGGTTGCGCAAGAATGGGCAATCAGCAAGCCATAAAGCTGCCCCGCACCGACAATGGGAATAATTAGATTTGCCTTTACTTGCAGTCGCTTCAGCAAATTCAGGTGTGCTGGGTGGTACTCTGCGGTTGATACATCATTCGTCGCTACTATGCGACCTGACTGGTAGGCTGTAAGCAACTCGTCTGGAATGCAAGAGTCGCTGACACTCTCATCCAGAGCGGTTGCCCACTTGCTATCAACCGATTCTGCAACAACCCCAGCCTGGGCACCTGTATGAAAGCGATAAATGACGACTCGATCGAAATTAAATAATGCCCGTGTGCCTGCAACAGCCTCATCAAAAATTGTTTGTAGATCGGCTGCCTGAACTACGTTTGATCCTTTTGCGGCTGTGATCAAGCGTTCTTGCGCCGCTTCAAACGCTTGCAGGTCTAGAGCTTTCTGAAGCTGAAGCGCCATACTGTTGATGTTGATTCCCAGAGATGCAATTTCGTCTTCCCCTTCCACCGCCACACGGGTTGCTAGATCGCCTTGTCCAATTTTTTCTACTGCTTCTGCGGCATTTAACACGGGTCGGGTTGCCCGGTTAGCAATGCCCGTTGCGATCGCCGCCACAATCAACGCAATACTGCCGGTTCCCAGCAACGTTGTTAAAAGTAACTGCCGCTGAAGAACAAAGGCAAGCTCTACAGGACGGGCGATCAGCAGACCCCACTGAAGGTTATAGGCTTTAGAAAGCGCCTGGTTGGGAATATAGATAATCACCTCTCGGTTTTTGCCTACGGCACGAGCGGCGATCGTCGTCTGTTTTTGTTCGCCCTGGAGAGAGATGGGAAATTCGTCCTTTAACTTCTTCCGAAGCAGGGTTGGATCATTAGCGGCGATAATTTGCCCCTCGGAAGCCTTTAAGAAAAAGGCTTCTCCCTGTGAAGTATTCTCGCCAAACACTTGTTTGAGGATGCTTAAAGGAATGCGTGCTTGAATGATGGCGATCGTTTGACCGGTTTCACTATCTTTAATGGGGGCAACGGTAAAAATACTAAACTCATTGGCAAATATAGATGTTTGTGGATACCCAATGATCGGTTTATCGGCTTTGAGCACTGCCTGAAAGTAGTCCCGATCAAAAAGCTTGGATGGTTGAGGATCTTGAGGATTGTCTTTTGATTTTGCCAGTACATTACCATCCAGATCCGCGACCACAACGCTGTCATAGACTTGGACATTGCTAATCCTTGCAGAACGAGTATATTGCTCAAGGGCTTTTTGTTTCTCTGCCAGGGATGCCTTGTAGCGCAGCTTCGAGTCTGCGAAAAGATTCAGTTGAGCAAAGGCTTGAATGTCGCTGTAGCGTTCATTCATGAAGTTATTTAATTTCCCTTCCAGGTCAAGCGCACTCGTTTCCTCCGCTTGCAGCACTTGCTGCCGAATACTCTGATTGGTGACAAGATAGGTGGTCGTCCCAACCAACAAAATCGGAAACGTGCCGATCGTCATAGCCAGAAAGACTGCTTTGGTTCTGACGCTTAATCTTTGCCACCAATTGCCCGATCGGCTTTGAGGCTGCTGTAACAGTTCTAGCTCAGGCTTTGGTTGCTCCCATATCGGCGCTCTGGCTGCTGTCTGCCCTGAAGAAACTGGCTGCCACTGGGATGATGAAAGACTGTCTGTCCTTGCTTGATCTGCTTGAATGCCATCTAACGGTTGATGAGTAAGCTGGCTTTGAGGAGTCGAATTGGAAGATGTGTGAGTCATGGGGAACCTCTTTAGAGCTCAGTAACAAATCAGTGGTCTAAGGAAATGACATGAAAATAGTTCGCCGATAGAGGCAGGTTTTCTCACTTGGTAGCAGTTACAGCCATTCTCAGTAGGATGGGCACCGCTGATTAATTGCCAGAATGCTTATTCCATCGCATGTGTGATCAATACTCACCCTACAATTTGTGGGTTACTCATGTGAAAACGGCTGTAAAGCGTAGATGCTGGCTAAACCCGCCCTTGCAATAGAAGGTTTTATGCCCTGAGCTTCCTTCAGTTGAAGCCTTCTGCAGTGCCTCTCAGCTAAAGCTTGGAGATTGTGGCAATGATGGCTTCTGCTTCTAAGACCGCTAACATGGCATCGTCCGACTTCCACCAGTACCCACGCAAAAGTGGTGCTAGTTCAGATGTCATCGTGGAGGGTGGCAACGGTTGGATGACATGAGGATCACACCACTCAACATCTTCTACTCGATCGACTACTAGCCCTAACGTTTGGCTTTTCTGAGTCGATGCCTTGTCGCGACCCTGTAGCACAACGGCTGTATGAGCGATCTGAATCGTCTGTTGATAGTACGGAGTCAAGCCACACAGATGTCCTAAATCCACCATCCATAGAACTTCCCCGCGCCAGTTGTATACTCCCATCACGCAAGCGGGCATGTGGGAAATGGGCACAATTTGTCCAACCGGAATCGTGAGTACCTCAGCGACCTGTTGAATCGGTAGGAGAACTTTCGTCGCCGGGACAAGATGCAGTCGTAAAAATTGTTCTTTTGTGTCATCGGCTGAAACAATTGCCTGCTCTTTAGTACGGTTTACTAAGGCGTGAGAGTCTGGTGATGATAAAGCGTCAGACATTGTCATGCGTCCAGTCTTAATGGTTAATCAGTTGCTTGACCGTACGTACAAGTTCTTCTTGATCGATCGGCTTTGCAATGTAAGCATCTGCCCCCTGCTTCATGCCCCAAAAACGATCCATTTCACCGCCCTTTGTCGAACACATCACGATGGGAATATCACTGGTCGAAGGCTCACCTTTAAGCCGCCGACAGACCTCAAAACCGCTACAACCCGGTAAGACAACATCCAAGATAATGACATCAGGCTTCTGTTTATTCACAGTGGCGATCGCCTCTTCTCCACTTTGCGCAATCAGAACATTAATGCCTGCTTGCTGCAAACAGCCAATCAAAATTTGCATTTCTGTTAACGAGTCTTCAACCACTAATGCCGTGCCCATCGCATTCACACATGAATAAACAACAATTGATTAACGAGTTGGAGCTATAAAACTAGTCGCACCTTGCTCTAAATGCCTGCGAATTTCGCCTAGCACTGCTTCAGCATTCAATGGTTTACCGAGAAAACCTGACGCTTTTGCAAAATTAGCTCGAAGGCGGTTTGAATAGCCATCGCTTCCTGTCAAGATCACGATCGGTGTATTACGAAAACAAGAAAGCTTGCGTAACTGCTCGCACACTTCATACCCGTTAGCCTCTGGCATCACCAGGTCTAGAAAAATTAAATCTGGCTTACGAGCCAACAACACGCTGATTGCTCGTAACGCACTATCCACGCCCAAAAACTCATAGCCAGCCGATGTCAGCAGCGCTTCCATTGTGTTTCTGACTAAAGTACTGTCATCCACACAAGCAATCAGTGACTTTGGCGCTACTGCTGGCGGTAATATCGGTTTACTCGACTGACGGGGATAAATGAGAGCCGGTAAATCAGAGATGGTAACCAGCTCTATCCATCTCAATTGAATGAACGGTAGCAGCGAAGCAGTAACATCCAAAACATCCCGCTGCATTTGCACAGCCAAATCGTACAGCGTGTGCTCGCCGTTTAGGCGTTGAACCAACATTTGATAGAGCTGCGCTGAACAATGTTCTCGTAATTGTTCTGGTTGTCTAATGATTGGTGCTTTATTAGGTGAATGCTCTGCGAGCTTAGCATCCTCCCACGCTTGCCAACGCGACTGAGTTTTAGCAATTACGTCCTCTACTTGAGCGAAACCAACCTGTGCCGCTAGTGACTCATCATACTTAATTTGCTTGCTTACACCTGCCGCTTGCTTCACATCAAACAACATCTCAACCAGTGTAGAGAGCATGATGTTAATAGCCTGTTCAGGAGTGATTCTTTGCTTTGCTACCCATAGATTTAACAGCGTATACTCCCAGCCAACTGGAGAAATCGCTGCATCAGCACTAGCTAAATCAGCCTGCCAACCCAATCTATGGCTCGGCAACCGAGGACAGTGAAGGGCTAAATTTCTTCGCCAACGTCGCATTGGATGCATTCCGCCTGTGGCATACATGATGTTGCCTTTGAATAAATGGAACGTCCATTGCTGCCCCGTTGTAGAAGTCCATGAAAGCTGACCACTAAACTGGAGTTGCTCCAAATCTCTAAGAAATTGAAAGTGTTCCAATTTATTAGACCCTTTAGTACTGGTAAATTTTCAGTTGCAGCCCTTGCCTCTTCTGCAGAAGTGTTTAGTACAGATGGTCACGCGTCTATACTTGGTTCTTGCACTAGAAGCAACGATTAAATTAACTTTATTGCCGCTACTTGAGGTAGATGTTCCGCCTTCACAAGGTCTCTTGGTTCTCTGTAGCAATCAGCATTAACTGATAGGGTAACGCTTGCACCAGTACACAGAGCGTAGTCAGATGCCCCGCACTAAAAGGGATCCTAAGCTGCGTGATACAACTACGGTTCAAACTCCGTAATTTGCTTGCAAGCTTACTGATGCCAGCTAAGCAAGCTTGGTTAACTTCGGTGGTCAATGACTATAAGTTGTTCAAGAGTTTGTGTCAGCAATAATCTACCTGAATTTGAGCAACACAGTCGATGGAGATGCAGCGTGGTAAACGCAAAAGAATGATGAAGTGTAAGTGTTGACCGAGCTATAAGCGCTATTAATCAGGACACTTAGATGATTTCACCTTGAGCGTGAAATGGTTGATGCCAAAGCCCTAAACCTTCAGCACCTTCAGGTCGCTGTTTGGTTCAACTCATGATCCACTTATCACTTAGCGTTTGACAACCAGAGGTTATACACTTCACCAAATCTTTAAGAAGAAGAGGCTGAAGCTGTAGTGAAAAATATGGTAATGGCATTCAAGAGAGGATAACAAGGATAAACTGATTTTCTGCCAGCGTTTGCCGTCGTCGATCGTTGATACACAGCATAAAAGAGCAGAACAAGAACTCGTCATCAAGCCGTTTGGAAGCGCGATCGTGCCACCCAGCTATCTTTACGACTGCACCGTTCTGGGTGATGGCAGCCTGATTCCTGTTATTGATGGCACTACGGTGCTCTCCTTAGGCATCGAACAAGCAACGTGAGTCAACCGGACAAAAAAGAGGATACTGCCAGGGTGGGTTCAACCGATTCAAAGCATTAACTGAGGAAGATGGGAGCATGTCGCCTTTGCGCCCTCACCCTTTTCTTGTATGCCAAAGGCTTTAAGCCCTCTCCCAGAGGAGAGGGACTCTGAATTTTGCTCCCTTCTCCCCAAGGAGAAGGGCTGGGGATGAGGGCAAAATTGGCAATCTACGAAAGTGACATGCTCACGAGGAAGATTGCCTGCGAGGGGATATTAAGCCTAAACAGCAACCAGAGGCGGACTTTGCCAAGGCTAACGCCACCGCCCCCTTATTTCACCAAGCTCTCTAGCTTCAACGTGCCAAACTTAGGTGACCAAAACTCATCACGGCTCTCAAAAAACGCCACATCTTTGCATTTTCCCTGTCGATGTTCCAGCAGTGAGCAACGCAGCATCACCTTCGCCGTTCCTTCCTTTGTATAGGCATAGCGCTCCAGCAAAGCGCCACAGACAGGACAGGGAATAGTTGTAAACGCGTCTGGGTTAGGGGTGCGCTGAGCGTAAGGCAACTCATACCGTTTCCCCTTAGCATTCCAGAACATCACCGTGCCGCACTTTGCCGCTACACATTTGAGAAAATGATCTGCCTTTAGCTTCTGAGATTTCGACGGCACTTTGGTCATCAATGCGCCACATGTGGGGCACGCTGCTTTCGTCACCGTTCCTGGAGACTTGGGTGGTTTTGAGGCTGGTTTTGAGTCGGTGGTGTTCAACGGTTGCACACCCTTTGTCAGCAGCAGTTGACCCGCTTTCTCCAGTGCTGGGGCAAAGTAGGTGCGGTGCCAATGGGTTAGGTATCCCTGCCAGTCTTGCTTTCCCTGGGCAATGGTGTCTAACGCCAGCTCCATTTGGGCTGTAAATTCTGGTTGCAGTAAGTCTGGCAATAGGGTTTCTAAGGCGGTATCTAGCGCCAGTCCCAAGGCTGTCGGCTGGAGTTTCCCTTTTTCCACCTGCACATATTCCCGTTCCTTGAGTGTTTTGATGGTGGGTGCATAGGTGCTGGGTCGCCCAATGCCCTTGCGTTCCATCAACTGCACGAGCTTCGGTTCAGTGTAGCGAGGGGGCGGTTGAGTTTGCTTTTTGTCGGCGGCGGCTTGTTTGAGCGTGAGCGGCTGTCCCTGCTGCAAGGCTGGCAGTTGAGTATCTGCACTCAAATTATTCCAGTAGCGAGTGTAACCGGGAAACTCCACGACTTGTCCTCGCGCTTCCCATTGGCTCGTTCCAGAGCGCGTGACGACTCGCGTTTTCCGCAGCCGAGCGGGGCAACACTGGGAGGCGATCGCTCGGTTCCAGATCAGCTCATACAGCTTGGCATCGTCACCGCTGACCTGGTTTTGCAGTTGCGCTGGTACTCGATCGACCGCAGTGGGACGAATGGCTTCATGTGCCTCTTGTGCGCCTTTGACAGCCCGATGTCGAGCGATTTGATTGGGCACATTGCTTGGATCATGCTGCTCTAGATAGTGACGGACGGCGGCACGAAAGGGTGCTGCTAGCGTCACCGAATCTGTCCGCATGTAGGTGATGTGACCCGCTTCGTAAAGGGACTGTGCCACTTTCATCGTTTTTTCAGGGCTGAAGCGAAGCTTGGTGCCTGCTGCCTGCTGTAAGGATGAGGTAATAAAGGGAGGTGGAGCTGCTTGCGTGGTTGTCTTTCCTTCTACCGTGGCTACTTGATGCGGGGCTGATCGGGCGATCGCCACGAGTCGATCGGCTTCTGCCTGACTGGTCACCCGATCGGACTCTTGGCTCTCCTTCCCTTCAGCGGCATCATCCGGCGGCGCGCCCACGGTTGGGGCTTTGGTGCGAGCTGAAGCGCGGGTGGCACGATAGAACGCCTTGAACCCTTCCTGGTACTCTACCCAGACACTCCAGTAGTCCTGGGGCTGAAACGCTTGAATCTCTTGCTCTCGCGTACACAGCAAATGCAATGTGGCGCTTTGCACCCGTCCCATCGATTTTGCACCAATGTTGAGTCGCCACACCACATGTTTACTGCCCTTGTAGCCAACTAGCTTATCGAGACAATCGCGTGCTCGTCCGGCAGCAATCAGCGACTGGTCAAGCGATCGCGGGTGTGCGATCGCGGCTTTGACAGCTTGTGGTGTAATTTCGCTGTAGACCACTCGCCGGGGATTGTTCAGCTTTAATGCCTGTTGAAGATGCCAGCCAATGGTTTCGCCTTCGCGATCGGGGTCAGTAGCAATGTAAACTTCATCCGCTTGCTTCACTGCCTGACGCAGCTCTGCCAGCACCTTCTTACCTCTGGCTTCCCTCGGCTCATAGCGACACTCAACCCGACTCTCCAGCAGGTCAAAGCCCAACGCATCATCACCATCGTTTGCCAGTTCGCGCACATGCCCCATGCTGGCTTTGACCTGCCACCCGGCACCCAAAATCTGGCTCAGCTTCTTGGATTTACCCGGACTTTCAATGAGCAGCAAGTTTGCCATCGGTGTACCATAAAGCATTAGTTTTATAGTACAAGCGATCTATGCAAACGGCTTCAATTTTGGTTCAATTTCATGTAGACGGTTTGTCAGTAGACAAACATCGCGTCGCTAACAGCTGACAGCTCAACTATACGTAAATTGCAGAGTTAGACCGCTAGATCTCGGTTGAGACGGTTCTTCAAAATTATTTGTGGGTGCATCTGACTTTTCTCTAATCTTTTGCTGACTTTGCCCGGATGACAAAGCAAATTCGTGAAGGCTAGAGTAAATTCAGTTTCAGGTGTTATGCCGAATCTTTCTGCCTATCCACCCTCTGTGGGATCATAGACAGAATCATTCTGTCTGTTAATAGTTACACCTCAATTCTTCGACTGGAAGAGATAGGAATAATGGCAGGTGGGCAAAATTCTAATGGTGGCGTTAAGTGGACAGCAATGAG
>JACMKO010000164.1 GCA_014380065.1 Leptolyngbya sp. ES-bin-22
AAAGCACACACCCAAAGCACACACCCAAAGCACACACCCAAAGCACACACCCAAAGCACACACCCAAAGCACACACTAAATCGCAAACGATTCCGTAATCACTTCATTCGCCAAGCAAAGTCGAAGACTAAACTGTTCGCCCAATGTGCCCCTCAACTTGAGCTGAATGTAATTGTCTCGTTCCCGTGACTGTGTTTCCAGTCCGAGACTACCATCCTCACCCAGAACCGCCAACTGCAAGGCTGGAGGCAAGTAGCCCTCCTCCGCCAGTGGATACACTCGCGCCAAGATCGAGAAACGAGACTCTAAAGCCGATGTAGTATTAACGTCCGGCTGTAAAATTGCCACCATGAGCACGATCGGCTGTTGCGCCAGTAATAAACCTAGATCTAACACTCGTCTCATGCCGCTTGCAGGATTACCTGGATCGATCGTCCACAAAATTTCTGCCGCCTTCCAACGCACTTCCTCATCGGCAGTGGTTCGGATGAGTTGCACTAACGCTGCCTTGAAATCGACATCGGAAGGGAGCGGAACGGTGTCCGATTGGAGATGTCCAAGCCGCTGACTTGCATACAGTTGTTCGACGATTTGTTGCAGCCGCTCTGGCTTCGCAAGGGCAATGTCTTGAAACGAGCGGAAGGCAAAGGCAGGTTCAGGCAGCCTTCCCAACCACGTGTCCACCGTCTGCCACACAAGTCCACTGTGGGAATGGTGTGCCTCCTTGCCAGTCTCTACAACCTTATGCAACCACTGGCTAAGCTGCACGAACGGCGTGACCGTCTGTGGTGTGCTGAGTGCCTCTAGATGAATGAGTAACGCTTCAAGTGGGTGCAGTTGCTTGAGCGCAAGGCTTTCACCGATCGCGCTGGACGCAAACCCCAACATCGTCGCCTCCTGGCAGGATGGGTCAAGCTGCACCACGAGGTAGCCAATGCGGTTCTCTAACGCCTCTGGAGGCACATCGCAGTGTTGCGCTTCCGGGCTGACTGGACGGCATTCTAAACTGCCTGAGCCAATCACTGGTAAATCAGCCACATCAGCCACCAGACGACTAAACGGGTTCCAGCAATCGCTTGCCTCCAGATCTGTCGGGATTTCTAACAGATCCAGGCAGTGCTTTGCAGCTAACACCGCCAGCGTGTTGCGATATACCTGCGTTGCTTTTTCACGGGTGGGCTGCTGCTGGGCAAACCTGAGCGCCGTTTGTCGATCGACAGCCGCGATCGGCACGACGGTAGTGGATGAGCGGGTTGGCATAGTCATGATTCAGAGATTGAAGGTTGAATTGACAATGGGCTAACAGCACTGAGTCCCTAGAGGTAACCAAGCTCTCTGCCAGCGTCTTTTAAGCGCGGTAAACACTGCTGACGGTAAAATCCTTGCAAGCTGGTCTCGGCGACCCCAAATTCTTGCGCTAATTGTTTCCAAGACGTTTCATGAGGCGGTAAGCGGCGCAGAATCAAGGTCTTGCCGTTAATGTCTGGACGATCGCGCAAGTAAATTCGACGCAACACGCTGCTGTCTCGCTCCACCCACGCTAGAACTTCTTGCAGCATCGGTGGCGGGTCAACGGGTGCTGGCATTAGTTCGATCGGATCAAGCACGTTGCCATCGTCCATCGTCTTTGCAGTTGCCCGCTGCTGCTTCACCCGCTCTATGTCCAGGCGATAGTCCAGCACGCGCATTTTAATATAGGCATTAATCCAGGTGAAGATGCTCGATCGCGTGGCATCGTACGGCGTGGCAGCAGTTGTCGCTTCGCACAGATTGCCGCAGAGATAGATCCAGCTTTTTTGCAAGATCTCCTGGAAGTCAGCCTCTGGAATGTCAGCCCTGCGCCAGAGCTTTCCTGATGCCATCAGTTGCCGAATGAGTTGATCCAGGCTGTTGCGGCGCTCCAGGCTGCTTTTAGCGTGAGCACACGTATGGCAGATTAACTGGCTAAGCTGTTGATCCAGTTCATTCATGGATAGTTGCAACCAAGGCACGACACTCTTCTTTGTCAGGTCGAACCGAGAAAACCAACTAAATTTTTACAAAAGTTCGCAATCGTTTGATGCGAAAGCAAGCGAATTTTTAATGGCGGGCGTTCCGTTCCAACACCCTGCGATCGCTGCTCGAACTTAAGTCCAGACAAAAATTGTCAAAAAATTGCCTGACCCTAATAAGCCCCCAGGGTCAGGCAGTCTGCCTGTAAGCACGCTTTCCTAAACGCAAAAGCTAAATGAGCATAGTTGCCCCCTAGCCCTTTAGCTTTTCCGAATGCGTTCCTCAGATCTATATCAATTCTGGTTCCTTGCTTTGCTAAAACCATCCGATAGAGTACTCAAGTTAAGGCGGTCGATCGCCCACCTCATCCAGGTTCTGTCCGTAGATTCACGCGTTTGGCTAGGCAGTGTTTTAAAACTTCTTCGCTGCGTTGCCATCCGCGCTGAACTGCAAGTTCGCGCTCACAGAGCCAAGTCCACTCAAGGGACTAAAGACGGCTTGCAGTCCCTCGAGGAACAAGAATTTAATCACCTCGGCGTTTGCCGTAGGGGCGCACGGCTGTGCGCCCCTACCTACGAACAATTTGTCGGTTTTATTTAATCCACGATCCCTAGCAGATTCAATGGCAGCCGCTGGTTGTCGTGACGATCGCCCGACAGTAGGCTGATTGATGTGTCTAATGTTAGGCTCGTAGCAGTTTGCTTGCGATCGCGCCCACTCAGCCAAAGCCATGCTCATTCCACTGACTCGTAAGACGTTTGAAAATTTGATTCCTGCGGTTGCTACAGGTCCGCAGTACATTTATTGCTGGGGAAAATTTCCGGCGTTGCTGCTGCGGCTTTTAATTTCCATTGGGGGTGTGACGGTCATTCTGTTGCTGAGTGGTTTGTTAGGGGAAGGTTTTGGCTTTATTCGCTTTTTGTCAGGCATTGTTACTGGGTTGTACTGGCTCTGGGGACCTGTGCTATGGGCAAGCCTCAAGAATATTGAGTGTCGGAAATATCCCTACAGCGGCTTTTGGCAAGGGGAAGTGGTCGATGTTTACCTCACAGAAGAACTGATTGGCAAAGAGGAAACCGTCAACGAACGCGGTGAACTGGTGATTGTAGAAAACCGTGAGCGACGCTTGAATCTCGTTGTGGGTGACGAGACTGGTTTTACAAGTCGGCTACAGGTGCCGCTGAAGCGTAATTATCAGGCGATCGCGATGGGTGACATTGCCGAAATGGTGGTGATGTCTAACCGAGGTGATCTGGGTCGAATCAGCAAAACGTCAGACATTTATATTCCCAATCACAACCTTTGGGTGAGTGATTATCCCTTGCTGTTGCACGAGTCGTTTGTAGACGTTAGCCGAAAGTTGAACGCACGCGATCGCAGCGATCAATTTGAGCCAGAGCGTGACAGCCCCTCACGAGAGCGCTATGAAGACACAGAACGAGGTGGCGCGATCGAACTTAGTCGTCGTCCGCGTCGATCGTCCCGTCGCCGTCCTTCGGTTGACTGGTAAACGCGAGCCGAGTGCCTTTACATCACCCCGCTTTGCTCGCGCCCATAGGCTTGCCATGCGAGATCAACCAAACCATTGACGATCGCGGCGGCAACAACAGCACTACCTTTGCGTCCAACGATACGAATGTGAGGAATGAGCGAATCGGCTAACCGCTCCTTTGCGCTTTCGACATTGATAAAGCCAGACGGGGTTGCAACGATGAGCGCGGGGCGAATTTCTT
Source organism: Leptolyngbya sp. ES-bin-22 (assembly GCA_014380065.1). GTDB lineage: Bacteria > Cyanobacteriota > Cyanobacteriia > Leptolyngbyales > Leptolyngbyaceae > Stenomitos. The sequence goes on from JACMKO010000164.1 coordinate 3,726, forward strand.
CTGCCTCAATCAAATCCACTAGGGCAGTCAATGCGGTTTGCGCCTGACCCACCACAAAAACGCCTTCGGGATACCGTCGAGCCAGCGTCTCAATGCCCCAGGCAGCGCGGGTTTTCTCCTTCTGAGGACGAGTGAGTGCTTCCATGCTGCAATACACAGGGTTGGCAAACGTATTCTGGATGTTCGTTGTAATGCCTACCTGTACCATTGGCACATCGACCACGATCGTGCTTCGTGCTGCAAGAGCGGCGGCTCCAGATTGGAGTGCTGCGTCTGAGAACCGAATGAGAGACTTGTACTCAAAGTCAGCCGTTGCATAAACGACGCGACGCAAAATCTCATATTCAGCGGGTGAAAAGATGTGTTCACCAATTTCACGATCGATAATCGCCAGACTTTGAGCGTCCGTTGCGTGCCATTCCATTGCGACCGTTTCCGAAAATGTTAGCCCGTGGTAAATAGCCTACACGTGCCAGCCTCAAATGGCGATTATTTATGCTTGCATCGCTACCATGCCAATGTAAAACCGTATTGAAGCCAAACTACGCTTCAGAAGGAGGACGGCTAAGCACAGGCGCTAAATAAGCAGCCAGGGCACCGACCAGGAAACCAGCCACATTGCGGAACAGTGGCAGCCAATCAGACGTGCGGGTGACAACAGGACCAATGCCAAAAGCAATGAAGAGAATGCCCCATAGCGGCGAGAAAATCAGCGCCCACTGCCATGCCACAATTTGTCCCTCTTTGCGAGGTTTAGCAGCAAAGCCACAGACAACGCCACCGACAACCGACGAGATTAACGTCAAAATCCACTGCTCTGGAGGCAGTCCAGGGACGACCAGACAACCACCCCGACGCAAGCACGTTTTGATGGACGAAAGCGCTTCTAAAATCGATTGGTCTTCGCCGTGTTCACGCACAAAAAACTGGTTGCCGAAACGGGTTTGCAGTTCGATCCAAAAAGTTCGGGGCATCAGTGGGTAAAAATCGTCTCCCACGCTGAAGTTGAGGAGATTGCCGCCGCGTGGGTCAGCGACCAGTAAGACGCTGTGATCATCCAGTCCCCAATATTTTTTCACGGCGATACCCGGTGTGCGCTCAAACTGAGTGAGCACCCGCAGCTTCCAGCCTGTTTCCTGCTCAAAGTTCTCCAAATCCTTTGCCAGCGTCGCTTCCTGTTCACCCGTGAGCGCCTTTGCTAAATCAATAATCGGCGTTTGCACCGCTGGTAGCAGCTCTGGGTTGTTGTATGCATAGGCTGCTGAGTGCTCTAACCCGTTGAGGGGACTCATCCAAAGTGCCAGCGCTAACAAAAAGGCGGCTGCATAATGCAAAAGTGGCTTGAACTGAGGCTGTAGCGATCGCCCTGTGACAACAGAAGGATGGAGCATGGGGAATGTTGGCTTGACCGTAGGAATATAGCGACACACAAGCGTAATCTTTCTTTACACTCTTTAATCTTATTCTAAGCTTAGAAAGCGAATGGATCGCCGTCAATCACTTTGAATCTTAGGAGCTAAGTCTTTGCAGTCTAGCGGCTAGACTATGAGAACCTGCGGCATTACTGAGAGTTTTGTATAGTGCAACGCCCGATTTATCTCGATTGTCACGCCACCACACCCGTTGACCCGCTCGTCATGGCAGCAATGCTCCCGTACTTCACAGAGCACTTTGGCAATGCTGCGAGTTCTGGTCACCTTTATGGCTGGGAGGCAGACGCAGCCGTCCAGCAAGCTAGAGAGACATTGGCGTGCGCGATCGGAGCAGCGCCTGAAGAGATTGTCTTCACTAGCGGAGCGACGGAAGCGAATAATTTGGCGATTAAGGGAGTTGCAGAAGCATACCTTAACAAAGGTCGTCATATCATTACCGTTGCGACTGAGCACAGTGCGGTGCTCGACCCCTGCCGTTACCTGCAAACGTTAGGGTTTGACGTGACGGTTCTGCCTGTACAAACGGATGGGCTGCTCGCTTTGGCAACCCTGGAGCGATCGCTTCGACCAGAGACGATCCTGGTTTCGGTGATGGCTGCCAATAATGAAATTGGGGTCTTGCAGCCGTTAGCCGCGATCGGGGCGCTGTGTCATGAGCGTCAGGTTTTGTTCCATACCGATGCGGCACAGGCGATCGGCAAGATTCCCCTCGATGTCGAAGCCATGAACATTGATCTAATGTCTTTGACGGCGCATAAAGTTTACGGTCCCAAAGGCGTGGGTGCGCTGTACGTGCGGCGACGCAATCCCAGGGTACAACTGGCACCACAACTGCATGGCGGTGGACACGAACGCGGGCTGCGATCGGGCACGCTATACGTGCCTCAAATCGTTGGTTTTGCAAAGGCAGTAGCGTTGGCGATCGCCGCAATGCCTCAGGAGACTGAACGCGTGGCAAAACTGCGCGATCGTCTCTGGCAGCCACTCAGTCAGCTCAATGGGATCGGTCTCAACGGTCATCCAACGAAACGGTTAGCCGGAAACTTAAATATCAGCGTTGCAGGTGTGGATGGACAGGCGCTACTTTTAGGTCTACAGCCTGTTGTTGCCGTTTCTTCTGGATCTGCCTGCTCCTCAAAAAGCATTGCGCCGTCTCATGTGCTGGAAGCCTTGGGGCATGACAATGCTTTAGCGTCTGCTTCCATGCGGTTCGGCATTGGACGGTTTAATACTGAGCAAGAAATTGATCGAGTGGCAGAGTGCGCGATCGCCACCATTCAATCCTTACGCCAAGTTGCCAGAGTTTAAACCCGTAAAAGCCACTTAAAAAGCGAAGGCGGGCATCATCTCATTGGATAATGCCCACCTTCGCAATAGCTAGAATCACTAGACTAATTGCCTTTTAGCTCATGCCAGCGCTACGAGGCTGGTTGCGTACAGCGGTTTCGCTCGATACGCCGATTTCAGCAGCCATCCGGCTCAATGCAGACTGTTCGCGGTTCTTGACGGTGTATTGATGACGGCTTGCAAGTGCACGTGCTTGATCTTGTGTAGACATCATTGTTCTCCCTTCTGCTTTATTTATTGCTCTTGCTAACCAATATAACAGAAAATTCTGTATCTAAAGCTACAAAATAGTGGTTTTAATAAAAATTCACTGAGCAGCGGTGGCCGATCGAGTTTGACCCGTCCTCAGAGGCATGACGAGCGGCATCCAGCAAACAGAGCAGCACTCTCCACAGCCAAACGCTCACAATCCTCATGCTTGCTCTGTGATCCCATCAAACGGTAAGCTCAGGCAACAAGACGGAGCGTAGCAAGCATTGTGGTAACCGATGAGCGTTGGATTGAGGTTGGCAACTTAACGTGGTTCTACCGTGAGGCGAAACCGCTGGGCAAGACTGACCGATCGCCTGTGTTGCTGCTGCATGGCATTCCGGCGCAAAGCTACAGTTGGCGTAAGATTTTGCCCGCACTAGCACATCAAGGGTTTCGGTCGATCGCGCCGGATTGGATTGGCTCTGGCTTTTCCGCACAGCCCGATCGCCGCGATTTTGCCTACACCCCAGAGGCATTCCTCCAGGCGCTAGAAGCATTTCTCCAGGCGATGGCGCTTGAGCACTTTTCACTCGTTGTGCAGGGGTTCTTGGGTTCGGTGGGGTTGCAGTATGCACTCCGCCATCCAGAGCAGATCGATCGCGTTGCCATTCTCAATACCCCGTTAACCACGGCTGCCAAGCTGCCCTGGAAGCTGCGGCAGTTGGGCTTACCTTTAGTCGGCGACATGATGACTCAAGATCCACTGCTGGTCGATCGAACGCTAGAAGGGGGTGGCGGCTACCGGGTTGAAGATGCGGATCTCGATGTTTATAGACGACCGTTTCTGCGGAGTTCCGACGCAGGACGAGCACTGCTGGCAACCATTCAAAAGCTTCAGCTTCAACAGGTAACAGCAGAACTTGAAGCAGGGTTTCAGCAATGGCATCGCCCCCTTCTGGTTGCTTGGGGGAACCGCGATCCGTGGTTGCCGCTAGAAATGGCAAAACAATTTACTGATTCGCTTCCAGAGGCAGAATGGGTAGAACTTGAGGAAGTAGGGCATTATCCTCAAGAAGATTGGCATGAGAAAGTCAGCGATGCCTTACTGCCGTTTCTCCGTCGCGCATTGGTTTGAGCCGCCGGAAGGTACGTCTGACTGGGCTAGAAACCGTTTGTAGCCCGTTGCTTTGACCACATTAGTGAACTAAAAATTGCGATCGTGCGGCGATCGAACGCTTCATACAGATGTTAATAACTTTGAACAACCCTAAAAATCCCGTTGCTGTTCATTGTTGCCAGAGTTATAACCAAACCATAGGCAATGGGGGTAGACGATGGCTGGGCAAATATTAGGCGATCGCTACGAAGTCGAGCGGCAGATTGGTAAACAAACCGGACGTTGGACATTGCTTGCCCGTGACCTCACCACTCAAGAACGGGTGGTTATCAAGCTGCTGTTTTTGGATGATGCGCTTGAATGGGACGATTTGAAGCTGTTTGAGCGTGAGGTTGAGATCCTTAAGTCCCTCTCGCATCCGGCGATTCCTCGCTATTTGGGCTTTTTTGAACACCAACTGCCCAATGACAAGGCACTAGCTCTCATTCAAACCTACGTTGAAGGCAAATCGCTAGAGCAGTGCTTACAAGAGCGACGGCTGTTTACGGAAGCAGAAACCAAACAGCTTGCCAAAGCGCTACTGCATATATTGGTCTACCTGCATGGGCAGCACCCGCCGATCGTGCATCGTGATATAAAACCCAGCAACATCTTGCTAGCCAACCGTCAGGCTTACCTGGTTGATTTTGGGTCGGTCAAAGCGCTAACAAGCAGTGGCGACACTAGCGCTTTTACGGTAGTGGGCACCTATGGCTACATGCCGCCAGAACAATTTAGCGGACGTGCGCTTCCTGCCTCCGACCTCTACAGCTTGGGCGCGACTCTTACCGCCATGCTGGCAGGTGCTCACCCCTCTAGCCTGCCGCACAAAGGCGTAAAAATTGATTTTGAAAAGATTGCTCAGCTCAGCCCCGCCTACGTGGAATGGCTGGAATGGTTAACCGATCCAAACCTGGAGCGACGGGCAAAATCAGCCCAAGAAGCACTGTCAGCCTTAGAGCAGGGAGGACGAAGACCCACGACGATCGCGCCCGTTGTCAAACCCACTGAGACCAAAATTTCTCTTGTCAAGGAAGCAAACAGCTTAGAAGTTCTACTGCCGTCTCTACTGGGGCAAGCTCACCTCCACATTGACCCACAGCACATTTCGTTTACTAGCAGACGCTTGGGCTTTCAGTCTGGTCGTCCGCAAAC
>JACMKO010000165.1 GCA_014380065.1 Leptolyngbya sp. ES-bin-22
TGATTCACAATGATCGTGACTTTGAAACCATTGCCCAAGTGCGATCGCTTCAACACCTCAACTTTCAAGCTTGAGTGTTTTCTGCAAATTAATCAGATTCGCCAAACTCTAGAATGGGGCTGATTTGCTCTAACGTGGGGTAGTCGCCCAGGAGGTTGGCGATCGCAACTTGTGCCACTCGATTACTGCGCCAGTAGCGGCTGTGGTCAGCAACCAATCCCAACGCCATTGTGACATCGCCCATTTGCTTTTTGAAGAAACTACGATCGCCCAGATAATGATCCTGAAAGTACAGCGTGGAATCGTCTAGCTCCAGGCTGGCGCGGATGGGATACGCAAAGACATCAGAGGCATGAATCACATTTACCCAACGCAGCGGTTCAGCCGTATAGCGGCTGGCAAACGCTTTGAGTCGATCGCCATTGATGCGTAGATACCGACTAAAAATAATGATGGGTGAACCGAGGGTGGTCACGCTTCTCAGCTTCACCTTGCGCCCCTCGCTGTGTCCACTCAGCCCTTTAATGGCATGGCGCATGTAAAACGCTGGATCGGTGTCGTCGAAACTTTCTGAAAACAGCAGATCCCATAAGATCACGCTGCCCAGAGAATGCGCCACGATATGCAGATCTTCCTCAAACGGGTTGTCGGTTAAGAAGTTGAGAAACTGCACCGCAATCAGCCGTCGCACTTCGCGCCCCTGCTGAGTATTCAGGTAGTTAAAAATGTCGTTAAAGAACCCGGTAATCAACTGCTCTCGACGTTGACGATAGTGAAACACATCGTCTAGATCAATTTGAGGATGCTCCCACTTGAATGCTTCCAGATCTTGCTGGATCAAGCTCCACAGTTCCTCGGTGCTGCCCAAGGCATCGCCCCAAAAGCAGGAATAGAATTCTGGAATGGACAGCGCCCGATCGGGAAACTCGCTGATGATGCGCGATCGCAGTGGATCGGCATAACTGCTTTCTCTCACCGAAGCGCCATGCATAAACCAAACCAGCATTACACCCACCCCTCAGCGACGTTACTTAGCCTGTCCTAAAAGCGCCGACCCAGTAGCCGCTGTTTCATGCCTTCAGCGATTTTTTGCCCCAGATATTCTGGAATCAGGCTTTCGTTCGGACCGAGCAGATACAGAATGAGGCGTGTACGACCGCGCCAAACCAGCAAGTTAGCATTCACAACGAGCAAATCTTCTTGCCAGATGGCATACATCACTTTGTAGAACAGCCCTGGCTGGTTGTCCGCTTCGATCAGCAGCGCAGGCAGATGAAAGACCGGATCAACGTAAAACTCCGTCTCAACCTGCTCCAGTCCGGCATCCAGATTAAACTCTACCGCCAGCATCTCCTCCACCTCAAAGCGCCCTGCTAATGCCTCCCGAATCGCTCGACAGACATTTTCAGCGGTTTTCTCACTCAGCGCTTTCCCGCTGCGAGACACAATGAGCTTAATGAACACCAGCATAGGCGGGTAGATCTGCCCGTACAGGCTCAGGCTGTGAATGGTCAGCCCATAGGCAGCCAACACGCCAAAAATATCGCTCAGCAAGAACGATTGGTTGCGATACGCGAAATGCAGGGCACTCTTGCTGCCTTCGGGCTTAAGTTCGATAACAGCTTGCTTCGTTTTGTAAAGATGGTACGCCAGTCTCAAGTTTTGCAGTTGAATCTCGCTGCTAACAAACTGCTCATAGAACTGGGGAAACGCCCGATTGAAGCGCTTTAATAGTTCCAGTGTCGATGACTTTAAGCCCAGCGCCATAATCGAAAAACTCGTTTGTTAGGTGAAGACCATCTGTACAATGCACCGATCGTTTGCTGTTGAAGCTTTAACTTTAGGTCAATGATCGCCACATTTCCAAGCTCTCTTGTCATTTTCTCAGGACAGGGGTGGCTGGTTGAAAATCTGGTGGGGCAAAACCAGACGACGAAAGAGCACAGAGCGTATACTATCTATTACTGTGATCTAATTACTACCCTTACACGTTCGCATGGGTTTTTGGAAAAGCCTGTTTAGCAGTTCTGATGCTCCCCCTGCACCTCAGGCGATGCAAATGGAGGACGACCCCAGCAAGGCTGCTGGCGATCGCCCTAGTCCGCGCATTTTTTTCAGCACGGAGCGAGAAATTGATTTGTACGAGCTGGAGGAGTTGTGCGATGCGGTCGGCTGGTCGCGTCGCCCACTGCGGAAGGTCAAAAAAGCCATTCAGCACAGCTTTTTAGTGGTTTCGATGTGGGAACAACATGGTTCCCATCGGCGGTTAATCGGCTTTTCACGAGCCACGTCTGACCACGCTTTTAATGCGACCATCTGGGATGTCGTGGTGCATCCAGAATTCCAAAGTAAGGGGCTGGGCAAAGCGCTTATGAAGCAGGTGATCAAAAAGCTACGGAGTGAGGATATTAGCAACATTACGCTCTTTGCCGATCCTCAAGTAGTGGATTTTTACCGCAACTTGGGCTTCATGTCCGATCCAGAAGGCATTAAAGGCATGTTTTGGTATCCTGATTAGCTAAAAAAGGACGATAGTAGCTAAAGCCCCATCCATACGCATTTTTTTTGCTTGAGGCTATCCTCGTCGAATCGGTGGAAAGGCAGGCTATACTGGTTAGGTTGCAAATAACGGGATGTAGCGCAGCTTGGTAGCGCGCCTGCTTTGGGAGCAGGATGCCGCAGGTTCGAATCCTGTCATCCCGATTGACAACGTATCCCTTATGTGGCAGTAGGGACACCACATGTAACGTCCCTATTATGCGAGGCTATCAGTTTAATTGGTGACTTCTACCTAACGCGTCAGAAGGTTGATAGCAGCACCAGCATCGTTGTCGGTCGGTGCGTTGTTAACTGTGTGTCGCCGTCTTGTGACAGATTAGTGCGCTAAGTATTAGCGTGAAGCGACTGCACCAATCTGCTTTGCAGTTTCATCAAACAATGGCGATCGCACCCGATTCTACCTCGGCGATGGTCTGTTTCTTGAGTGTAAGCTTTCAACGCAAGCGTCAAGGCGATCGGCAACATCCAGACTAGGCTGCGTTCCTTTACTGCTGCTTGCTGTTATGGCTTTACGTAGAAACCCCGACGCGTTGACACTTTCACCTCTGCTGGGCTTACGCGTCAGTCATGACTAGAAAGCTGTCGTGAAAGCATTATCATTCAAGGTTGTGAACAAAGCAGGATCGGTGCTTGCGCCAAGGCGTATGAGCATTGGTGGTCACAGTTAAAAGCGTTTCTCAGGCAGTTCTCGCCGTCGACGGCGCAAAGGGTCGATACACTCATTGCGACAGCCATCGATCTAGCCGACCCTCAGCATTTTCGCAACTGGGTTGCACACTGCTGCTACTGTCCCTCGTGAAACTGCAAACCGCTGTATATTGAGTTGAAACAGCAATTCTCATTTTGACGAAAAGCTGTTCAAGCTCTAGAAATGTCGGTACTGTAATGACATCTGAGAAAGCCAAGAGAGCCAAAACCGTTGAAAGGACGGGGATTGTTTGACACTATTGTCGGTGCTTTTCGCCAGCGACTGTCCTCGCTACCGGACAAGCGCACTGGTAAGAATAGCCGCTATGGGATGGAAGATGCTGCCTTAAGCGCGTTTAGCGTGTTTTTTACCCAAACCCCATCGTTTCTGGCTTACCAACGCATGATGGAGGGCAGCAAAGGGCATAGTAATGCCCAAAGTCTGTTTGGGGTGCATCGGATACCCAGTGACAACCAGATTCGGGCGTTGCTCGACCCTGTAAAACCAGAGCA
>JACMKO010000166.1 GCA_014380065.1 Leptolyngbya sp. ES-bin-22
ACCGAATACGCGACTTTTCTCGCTCCCAATAACTTGCAGCCTTGCGAAAATCGGCTGCGGTATACGTTGGTTTTTCAGCGCTAACCAAGCTGGCGTAAATTTTTAGAAAAACGGCATCGTTTAGAGGAGCGAGATCACCCTGCTTCAGCGTTGGTAGCAACAAATCAAAGGCAGCGTCATTGCGATCGCTCACTAATGCTGGTTCATTCTCGATCGCTTCCCACGTTTTTCTCACCGCTTTTGCCAAAAGACCAGGAGCCAAGTTGGAGCCTTCACCTGTTGCTGCGATCACGGTTTCAAACAGCGAATCATTGATGTGACGCTTGGTGATGCCTAAATCAAGCTGTCGAATAAATTCGACTAAATCGGGGATACCAAAGTTGGTGGCGCGATAGGCATCCCGAAAATAAACAATGATTCGCAAAAGGTAGAGTGTTGCCACTAACACTGACATGGCAACACCAAAAATTATGCCGATTGCAGAAAGAAAATCAATGATCGGCGACGAAAAAATTGTCAGTAAAAGTAGACCGATCGCCGCAATAATCAATCCGCTCCAAAAGAGAATTTTCAAGGCGATTGGTAAGGCCTTACCTGCCTCTTGAAAGCTAGAGGGAACGCCCTCTGAGGGCCAACGATAGCCTAAATAAACAAAACTATTTGGCTTACCGTAAATGGCTGCATCTTGCTGATTCAGATATTTCCACGTCCCCTGCCAGCCCTCGTAAACATAATCTCTCCCCTCAACCTCTTTCCCGCCTTTAATAACTTTTTCAATACCTGTGTTGTAGCCATGAATTTGAAGCACAAGTCCGGTGTAGCTTGTGTTTAGCTTCGTGTTTTGATACAAGGATTCAACAACGTCACTAACCGTTGGCACCGTGCCATCGGGTTTGCATTCGTCTTGTTCAACATTAATGGGCGCTGTACTACGCACGAAAAAGCCGGAAACGACTTCTGGCTTACTGCCGGGTGATTGCCCCCGCTTAAAATCATCAACCCAGATATCCATGTTGCAACCCTCATAACGTGACTAAATTTGAGCGTGCGCTGACTCGCACCACAGCATTTAAAGCCTTAAAGCAATCTAAAGCCTTAAAGCAAGACGCTGAAATATTTAAAGCGCTGTAAAAGCCTGTTTGGAAAAAGGCTGCTTGGATTTTAGCTTATGCATAAGCTATCTTGTTTTAATCCGACCAATTCAAGCAAGCTGTGATTGATCTTCACTCAGTGATACATTAGGGTGAGTGGGTTTATACGGCTTATGAGGTCAATGTGATGGAGGTCATCCCAGCGATCGATTTGCTGGAAGGGCGCTGTGTGCGGCTCTATCAGGGCGACTATGCTCAGGCGGAGACATTTGACGAGAATCCGGGTTCAGTCGCGCGTCAGTGGGCAGATCAGGGTGCAACTCGTTTGCATGTAGTCGATCTGGATGGTGCGAAGGCAGGGCATCCCGTGAATGTGTCGGCGATCGAAGCGATCGTGCGGGCTGTTGATGTGCCGCTTCAGGTAGGGGGTGGCTTGCGCGATCGCGCCAGTGCTGCTGCTCTATTTAAGCTAGGCGTTCAGCGCGTGATTTTAGGAACGGTCGCGGTGGAGCAGCCCGATCTCGTGCGCGAACTGTGCCAGGAGTTTCCGGAGCAAATTGTGGTAGGAATCGATGCCCGTAACGGACTGGTAGCAACGCGAGGCTGGCTAGAAACGTCTCAGGTCACCGCGATCGACCTGGCGCAACAAATGGCAGACTTTGGGATTGCAGCCATTATTTACACCGACATTCATCGTGATGGTACGTTGCAAGGTCCCAACCTGGACGCTTTAAGAGCGCTGGCAAACGGCGTTTCAGTGCCAATCATTGCCTCTGGTGGGATGAGTTCAGTGACCGATTTGTTGAGTTTACTGGCGCTAGAACCTTTGGGCGTTACAGGCGCGATCGTTGGACGTGCTCTGTATACGGGCGACATCGTATTGAAAGAAGCGCTACGAGCCGTGGGTCAGGGTCGCTGGCAGGATGTTCCACCCGATTTTGGCTCTTCAGCCTTGGCGTAAGGCAATGAGGAGGAGAAAACTTCTTAGGATCGCAGCTTTAATAAGGTGCAGTTCTTTCTGTAGGGACGTTGCATGTAACATCCCTACAGAAGAGAAGTGGCTCAGGTTAATTAACCCACGATCCTTAGCCTCAATGGAGGGCTAAGGGACTTGCAAGAAAATAAGCTCCCGGGGGATCGGGTTTCGACTGCGCTCAACTCGCGACGTTTGAAGGTTGAGCTTAGTCGAAACCTGGCTAATTGGTACTTTATTAACCCGCAGATCTCTAAGGTCTTCAAGTGTTCAGACTGCTCAATTAACGGCGGTTGGAAACCGTAGCTACAGAGATCGAACCTGCCTATAGCTTTGCGGCATTCAAGAAATGCAGGTTGCAAACGCTTCAAGTGCTTCTCGTCTTTAGGCTGTCGTCGGGCTATGAGTGCATCACTCGGCTGCTTGCAAGGTCGCGAATGAGCGGTAGACGAGAGTGAATATAGTGGCTGTAGACCTTAGCTTCATCGTGATCGAGCGATCGCTGCGTTTTAAGCTGCTTGAGCAGCCACTGTGCTAGACCGTTGTCGTCTAGATTGAGCAGCGTTTGAGACTGACTCGTTTCGACTATGAACCAAAGTTGACGCAGCATGGATGGAGACATACAACTTTTTCCAAATATGGGCGGGGATGGACTGATCCAGAAGCTTCAAAGCCGCACCTGTTGATTCAGCATCGGATCTTCTAGCTACTTCTGTCTACGCCCACCATAGCGAACCGACCGGAACCAAAAGCGGGATCACATAAGACAACACAAGAGTTACACATCGCTTCATCATCCGATCCATAACTTGATGTACGTCTCATTTAACCGTTGCACTTACCGCCCTGCGTAAGCCTGCATCGGTTCTTTAATGAATCGGATGTAAAGATGTCGAAAGGTGGATTTAAGGACGCGGGGCAGTCCAAAGTCGATCGGCATCAAGTGGTCAGGCAGTTTCCAATCGGTTATCTGGAGCGACTGGGGGTGTAGCAACGGAAAGTGAATAGCTTCCATTGTGGAGGAAAGTCCTAGACGTTGAGATGCAGCTACCGTTGGTACAGTCGTCGGATCCACATTGAGAACGTCTAGCAAAGCTCGATCGAGTGCAAAGACATCGCTTGAAGCCGCCAATAGATTGAGCCGACGAGGTTCACCACCGCTCGGTCCATTCCCTTCGTGACCAATAATGCCATCCAGGATGGTCAAGTCCGGGTTGATCGCCCGTGCCGTTTCTACCAGCATTTCGCCAAAGCGATCCCGATCTTTACCCGCTTCCATGTGCCACCAGGCTTTCATCTTGCCGGGAACGCACCCAAAGAGATTCTTAACGCCCATTGTGAGAGTGAGCTGCATGTGCGATTTGACCTTGGGTAGATTGATCACCACATCGGCGTCGATCGCCTCTTTGCTCAGCAGCAAATGGTTAAACGCTGTGCTCACCGTCTCGTACCGTTTGCCATGAAACTCAACGATCGGTAAATTTAGCGCTTCAGTCATTGGTAGATAGCCGTTCGCTTTGGCAACGCCCTTTGCGCTTCCAAACGCTGGACCATCGCCTAAAAAGGGCTTGCCACCCGCTTCCTGCACCATCTGCGCCACGCAGTAAACTATCTCTGGACGGGTAACGCACTCTTTACCGGGACGACCACCCGTCAGCAAGTTGGGCTTGAGGAGGACACGATCGCCCGGTTTCACAAACGCAGTCATGCCACCAAGCGGCTCTAGTAAAGTCTCTAGTGCCTGACGCAGTTGGGTATGGTCATAGGACTGAGCGCGAAGCAAACTAACCGACGGTTGCACATCCATAGATTGATCCGTTTTCTAAGGGTTCAGTAGGGGCATAAGGCTTGCAACCTTATGATGCATGAGCGCGACTCAGCGGAGTGACGCGCTGGGCGTTCGCAAACACACCTTCACCGTGAATTTGGGCGATCGCAGGCTTTAGCTCAATTTTTGACACGTTAGCCCTGTTTACGCAAACCGTTTGATCGGCTAGATGGAAAAACCACCACTCTTTATCTAGAATACGTCGGATCTCTTGCTGCACTTCTTGCTCCAGCGCCATTGGGTCAGCAAATTGAGAAAAGGTATAGGCTTCCGTTTGACCATTCAAGTAGTAGATTGTGATCTGCATCTCATTGTTAATCTGATTCTGCACAGCGGTTCCTCCTCGACGGTGTTTCGCAAACGATTAAAGTCTCGTAAAAATCTGTTATTCTGGCGCGATCGATTGAACCTAGTCTCTGACAAAACCGTCCGTTGCGCCATGCCTTCTTCAAAAGAGCGCGTCATGTGCTGTCTCCCACAACCGTTAAGATAGAACTAACTGTTCCACAGTCGCAAGCTGAAAAGGTCTATGACTACTGCCGCTCCGGTAAAAACTCAGTATGAAGCTGTCATTGGGTTAGAAACACATTGTCAGCTCAGCACGCAAACAAAAATTTTCTCCAACAGTTCCACTGCCTTTGGAGCCACACCAAACACGCACATCGACCCAGTTTGCCTGGGTTTGCCTGGGGTGTTGCCAGTCCTGAATCAGAAAGTGCTGGAGTATGCGGTAAAGGCAGGGCTGGCGTTGAACTGTCAGATTGCGCCCTACAGCAAGTTCGATCGCAAGCAGTACTTTTACCCCGACTTGCCAAAGAACTACCAAATTTCGCAGTACGACCTGCCGATCGCCGAACACGGCTGGCTGGACATTGAGCTGTACGACAAAGAAACGGGCACCGCAACCCGTAAGCGCATCGGTGTCACGCGCCTGCACATGGAAGAAGACGCGGGCAAGTTGGTGCATGGCGGGAGCGACCGACTTTCTGGCTCAACCTATTCGCTGGTGGACTATAACCGTGCGGGTGTGCCGCTCATCGAAATTGTCTCCGAGCCAGACATTAGGAGTGGTAAGGAAGCCGCAGAATACGCTCAGGCGATACGACGGATTGTGCGCTACCTGGGCGTGAGCGATGGCAACATGCAGGAAGGCTCTTTGCGCTGCGATGTGAATATTTCTGTGCGTCCCGTTGGTCGGGCTGAGTTTGGCACCAAGGTCGAAATCAAGAACATGAACTCGTTTAGCGCGATTCAAAAGGCGATCGAGTTTGAGATTGAGCGCCAAATTGAGGCGATCGAAGCAGGTGAGCGCATCCTTCAAGAAACGCGCCTGTGGGAAGAAGGCGCTCAGCGTACCATTAGCATGAGGCTGAAGGAAGGTTCCAGCGACTACCGTTACTTCCCTGAGCCGGATTTGGGACCCATTGAAGTCTCGCCAGTGCAGCTAGAGCAGTGGCGATCGGAACTGCCAGAACTGCCACACCAGAAACGCAAGCGCTACGAAAGCGAACTCGGTCTATCGGTTTACGATGCGCGAGTTTTGACAGACGATCAGACGATCGCCGCCTACTTTGAGGCAACCGTTACGGCTGGTGGAGATCCCAAACAGGCAGCAAACTGGATCATGGGCGACATCAGTGCGTACTTAAACAACAACAGCAGTTTAAGCGTTGCCGATCTTCTCATCCAGCCTGCTGCTTTAGCTGAACTCATCAGCCTGATCGACAGTGGCACGATTAGCAACAAAATCGCTAAAGACATCTTGCCCGAACTGCTGGCTCAAGGTGGTTCGCCCAAAGCGTTGATCGAACGGAAAGGCTTGATTCAAATTTCTGATACAGGCGCGATCGAAGCCGCGATCGCCGCAGTGATCGCCGCCCATCCTAAAGAGCTAGAGATGTATCGCAGCGGCAAAACCAAGATGCTGGGCTTCTTTGTGGGGCAAGTGATGAAGCAAACGGGCGGTCGAGCAGACCCCAAACTCACTAATCAGCTCCTCGCTAAACAGCTCAACGGATAAAGTTTGAGTCAAGATTAGAGCTGCGCTTGACGATTCTTTGTCAAAAAAACATAAATAAGGGGTGACGCCCCCCACCCCGTTAATGGCATACTGTGTTTAGTAGATGCACCCTGATGATAAGGGGGAGACGCTTTGGCG
>JACMKO010000167.1 GCA_014380065.1 Leptolyngbya sp. ES-bin-22
TAGCCCTGGTCTTCCCAATAGCCTTTCATGGGCATCAAGTTGCTTAAAAAGGTGATTTGAGTGACCCATTTGCTTAGCTTGTAGCCCAACTTGACGGGAGATGCCAACCGCAGCGGCGCACCGTTATCTGGCGCTAGCGGCTGTCCGTTGCGCTGGTATGCCATCAGCGTTTGGGGATGAACTGCCGAGGCAAGATCCCAGCTTTCGTAGTAGCCATCTGCCGATTTGAAATAGACGTAGCGGACATCGGCTTTGGGCTGTGCCAGTGCAACCAAATCCCGCAGACGCACCCCATTCCACTGCACGATCGCTGCCCAGCCTTCCACACATACATGCTGAATATTCATCGACGTTAACGGCATTTTTTGCAAGTCTGCCAAACTTAACTGCATGGGGCGGTTGATTTCGCCGTCGATCGTTAACCGAAAGGTCGCTGGATCAATGTTGGGAGTGAAGTCAAACGTATTGATGAGTAGTTTTTCGGCTGGATCAACGGCGCTGGCTGCAAATTCTGGCACGGGTTTCTGCGAAAGCATCAGTGCTTCAACCCGCTGATTTAACGGTTCTGAGAATTGACCCACCTGTTCTGCAAACAACGACGACGCGCAGCCGTTTAGCAGCAACCCTGCGCCAGAGAGACCAGACCATTGCAGCAGGCGACGGCGGGAAAGGGTGCGTGTGGGGAGGATTATGGACATGGGATGGGGGAGTGAGGAGAGGAGGTGGTGAGGAGATGAGGGCAGAGGAGGCAGAGGAAGTTTTGAGTTTTGAGTTTTGAGTTTTGAGTTTTGGCTTCCGGTGAGTCAGCGGTTCGACTGAACTCACCGAAGTCTGAACCGAGTTTTGAGTGGCTATTGGCTACACAAACATCGACTTTATCAGTCGCCAAGTACCGACTCTAAGGGCAAGAAAGGAATGAACGAAGGTAAAAAGCAGGACGGTGGGCACGGTGATGAAGTGGACGGTGCGAAGGGTTTGCCAGTTGCCGAAGAGTGCGGCTAACCAGTGGAGTTGGACTGGCTTATACATAGCAAGACCACTGGCGATCGCCAACAGCAAAATTGGCACAATCGCTGTGTAAACTAACCGATGCCATGCGTAAGTTTTGCGCTTTGCATTTTGGCTGACCTGTACGGCTTTGACATCATTACTGCTGGCAAACCGATGCTGCCAGCGACGGGTGATGAAGACAAACAGACCGTAAGCCAGTAGGTTCAGCGCATAGATCCACATCATGGCAAAGTGCCAGTCTCGTCCCTGTGCCAGCCCGTTACCAATGACGAGAAAGCTAGGAAAATGCCACCCTTCTCGTCCACCAAACACTGGGTTCGCGTTGTAGATGCGCAAGCCGCTGGTAAGCATCAACAGCAGACTGATGATGTTGAGCCAGTGAAACGCTTTTGCCGTGATCGCCTGACTGGGTGTTTTTGCCTTACGTTTTGAGGAAACAGAGGAATCCATACGGCAACTGATCTGAGGTTTATTTGTAAAGGGCAGCGAACTTTGACTTGAGCTGTTCAAGCTTCGGCAGGTCATGCATCACGACGTACGGGTAGTTTGGATTGTTGTTGATGAAGTTCTGATGCTCTGCTTCAGCCGCATAAAAACCCTTCAAAGGAGCGAGCTGAGTCACGATCGGCTTGTTAAAGGTGTGCGCCTGACTTAGTTGATCGATGTATGCCTGTGCCACCCGCTTTTCATCATCATTGCCAAAAAAGATAGCTGAGCGGTATTGCGTACCCGCATCAGGACCTTGCCGATTCAACTGCGTCGGGTCATGCGCGACTGCAAAATAAATCTTAAGCAACTGACCGTAGGAGATTTGGGTTGGGTCGTAGGTGATTTTCACAGCTTCTGCATGTCCCGTCTGCCCAAAGCTAACCAGACCGTAATGTGCCGTCTCCGCGCTGCCGCCAGAGAAGCCAGAAACCACATCATTCACCCCTTTGAGGTGTTCAAACACGGCTTCTAAACCCCAAAAACAGCCTCCCGCAAACACGGCAGTTTGGGTGCCTTTGGCTTGCGTGGTTGAAATATCAGTAGCCGAATCAGGAAAGGCTTTGCCCACCATTGCTACTGAGGTGTCGGCAGCAGATCGAGACATTTTAAGATAAGAAGCGCCGCCAACCAGCCCGATCGCGACCAGCGAAAGAATTGACAGCCTGCGGAGAGAGCGGAGAACAAGTTTTGTGCTGGACGTTAACATGGAGCGAATCCTGTGATTGAATGGTTGGTTAAAGCGGTAGAGGGGGAAAGAGTGGGGCAAGCCAAAGCTGTACTTGGACATCCCAACCCAGCAAGATGGCGATCGCGGTGACAACGATCATGACACCCCCGGCGCGCTGTAGAGTGGCGCTGTGGGAGCGGAGTTTCAGTAAGCGTCGGCTAAATGCCCGTCCACCGTAGGCGATCGCCAGCAGTGGTAAGGCGGCACCCATACCGTACGCAACCAGCAACCCAAACGCACTGATTACATTATGATTGACGGCTGCCAGTACTAAGATGCCTCCTAGCACAGGACCCGCGCACGGTGTCCACAGTAGCCCCAGTTGGGTGCCCAACCAAAACTCGCCGCTAAGCCCACCACGCGTTGGTTCTTTTGTCCAACGGTGGATGGGAAGATAGCTAAACAGGCGGTAGCTCCAATCTGGAAAAATTGCCAGTAAACCTAAGACAAGCAGGATGACGATCGCGCCATACCGCAAAGCATTCGCCAGCCCTGTAAACCAGCTTGCCGTAAACCCCAGGAGGCTGCCAGCTAACGCAAAGCCACCCACCAGCCCAACGACTAGCGCGATCGGCCCGTACTTATGAGACTGGAGCGATCGTCCCACCAACACAGGCAAAATTGGCAAAACGCAGGGCGAGAGTACCGTAAGCACACCGCCTAGAAAGGCAAGTCCTGTGGATAGTGTGGTGGGGGGCATGGGAA
>JACMKO010000168.1 GCA_014380065.1 Leptolyngbya sp. ES-bin-22
TCGTCTCAGGCGGGACTGGCTGGCTATAAGGCGACGCTGATTGCCGCTGCCGCTTTGCCCAAATTCTTCCCTATGCTGACGACCGCAGCCGGCACCATCCCCCCCGCGAAAGTGTTTGTGATTGGGGCAGGGGTGGCTGGATTGCAGGCGATCGCCACGGCACGTCGTCTCGGTGCGGTTGTAGAAGCCTTTGACATTCGCCCTGCTGTGAAAGAAGAAGTGCAGAGTTTGGGCGCTAAGTTTGTCGAAGTCAAGCTGGAAGAGGAGACTGTAGCCGCAGGGGGCTACGCTAAAGAGGTTTCGGACGTGGCGAAACAGAAGACCCAGGAGGCGATCGCCGAACACGTCAAGCTCTCTGATATTGTGATTACCACGGCACAAGTACCCGGTCGTCAAGCACCCCGCCTCGTCACAAGCGACATGATTGCTCAAATGAAGCCCGGTTCTGTAGTGGTTGATATGGCAGCAGAGCAGGGCGGCAACTGCGAAGGCTCGGAAGCAGGTAAAGATGTGGTGCGCAACGGCGTGACGATTATTGGTCCCACAAACCTGCCGTCTACGATGCCCGTTCACGCCAGCCAGATGTACGCCAAAAACCTTCTCGCGCTAGTACAGTATTTACTTAAAGACGGCATACTCACGCTGAACTTTGAGGACGACATCATCAGCGGCACCTGCGTCACTCACGCTGGCGAAGTCCGGAATCAGCGCGTGCGGAATTTGTTGGGCGAACCTGTGGGAGTCAAGTAGAAAGTTTTGAGTTTTGAGTTTTGAGTTGAGACAGCGTTCAGCTAATCGCGAAGCGGAGCAAGCTACAGCCGTCAGCTATTAGCTTTACCTCCTGCCTTTTAACTTTTGCCTTCTGCTATCCCCTGCCCCCTCTGCTCTACTCCCCACTCCCTACTCCCTATTCTCTAATTCTTAGGAGTTTCAAACAATGGCAGAAGGATTAATTGCTGGACTGGTTGTCTTTGTTCTGGCATCGTTTATTGGCTTTGAGGTGATTAACAAGATTCCGCCGACGCTGCATACGCCGTTGATGTCTGGGTCGAATGCGATTTCGGGCATTGCGATCGTCGGTGCCTTGCTGGTTGCGGGCGATCGCAACTGGAGTTTAACCGTCATCCTCGGATTGATTGCGGTGGTGCTGGCAACTATCAACGTGGTGGGTGGCTTTTTAGTGACCGATCGGATGCTGCAAATGTTTAAGAAAAAAGAGGTGAAAGCATGATGGATTTTTTGCCCAGCAGCATTCAACTTAGCTATCTCGTCGCATCAGCCCTCTTTATTATTGGCTTGAAGCAACTGGGATCGCCTGCCACCGCACGAAAAGGCAATCTGCTAGCAGCGATCGGGATGCTGATTGCGATCGTGGCAACCCTGCTCGATCAAGCCGTGCTGAACTATGAAATGGTGCTCATTGGGATGGCGATTGGCTCGGCGATCGGTGCGATTATGGCGCAGCGAGTCGAAATGACCGCAATGCCGCAGATGGTGGGTTTATTGAACGGCTTTGGCGGTGCAGCTTCAGCACTGGTCGCAGTCGGTGCATTCTGGAAGGTCATTCATGGTGTGAATGCGATTCCAGTGGATGAAACAGTGACGATCATCCTCAGCGTTTTGATTGGCGGCATTACGTTCACAGGTAGCTTGCTGGCATTCGTAAAGCTGCAAGGATTGATCAGCGGCTCACCGATCACGTTTCCATTCCAGCAACCGTTCAACATCACGCTATTGGCGGGGTTTCTGGCGGGCAGCGCCTATTTGATTGTTAACCCCAAAGACACAACCGTTTTTCTCGCTCTGGTCGGCATTTCCCTGCTGTTGGGCGTGTTGTTCGTGCTGCCGATCGGCGGTGCAGATACACCCGTCGTCATCTCGCTGCTGAACTCTTTTTCGGGACTGGCAGCTAGCGCAGCAGGTTTCGTGTTGATGAACAACATGCTGATTATTTCAGGTGCATTGGTCGGCGCATCGGGCATTATTTTGACCCAGATTATGTGCAAGGCGATGAACCGATCGATCACGAATGTGTTGTTCAGCGCCTTCGGTTCCGGCAAAAAGGTCGAAGGCAGCACCGCTGCTGGCATTGAAGGCAGAGCGCTACGATCGATCGATGCCGAAGAAGGCGCGATGATGTTGGGCTATGCAAAATCGGTTGTCATCGTGCCCGGTTATGGGATGGCAGTCGCTCAGGCACAGCACGCTGTGCGTGAACTGGCAGACCAGCTAGAGCGACTGGGCGTGGATGTGAAATACGCCATTCATCCCGTTGCGGGGCGGATGCCGGGACACATGAACGTCCTGCTGGCAGAAGCAAACGTGCCCTATCCGCAGCTTTATGATATGGACGACATTAACCCAGAGTTCGATCGCACGGATGTGGCCCTGGTCATTGGCGCAAACGATGTCGTTAATCCCGCTGCTCGTAGTGATGCGGGCAGTCCCATTTACGGGATGCCGATTCTGGAGGTTGATCGCGCTCACCATACGATCGTCATCAAGCGCGGCATGAGTAACGGCTTTGCAGGCGTTGAGAACGAACTGTTCTATAAAGACAAAACCATGATGCTGTTTGGCAGCGCCAAAGAAATGGTGACGCAACTTGTATCGTCGGTGAAGGAACTGTAGGACGATCGTGCAATCAACTAAATGTATTGGGGTGTAAAGAGCCTTTAGCTGGCTTTCTATCCTCCAAATGCATTTAGCTGTCTTATGGAACCCATTTGACATCTTTTACTGTGGTGCTTAGCTTTGAAAGAAGTCGTTATCCAGTAGCGTGATGCAAAGCCTGTTCAGTAGAGCCATTTTCTACTAGCTAAGGGCAAATCGGTCTAGCGGTAAGGCTTGTAACTTTTGCTTGAGATCTCAAATGGGTTCTATACAACGTCCCTACTCTTGTACAAGGACGTACGGTTGCACAATGAGTGTATTGAAGCGCTTGGACTGATTCACGTTCCAGTCTGACAGTTGAGCCGGAGAAGGCTTGTGTATCAGGTTTTCTGCAATCCAATGCTGAACGCGCGATACGTCGTCGTTGGCGATCGCGACCCCAACATCCACTACATCTAACCCCGGTTCAACCACAATCAGTGAGTCTCGACGAGCATGGGGAGACAGCCAATCCCACTCGGCTTCAGAGATGGCTTCAGCTAGCTCGGCTCTTAAATCCTGCATGTCCTTAACGCCTCGATCGCATGGTGTGAAGTAGCCTTCAGTGGCTGTGTATCGTGAAAAATTTAGGCGCTGTGCCTTGCGTCGCCTCTTCTGGGTTCAGCGTCCTAAATCATGCAGGGCGTTGATGGCATTGGCACATTGCTGGGTGACAGCTTCCAGCGTTTCGCGATCGCTCGATCGAGGGGGCGCAATCACCTCACCAATTCTAATCGTGAGTGGCACCGAGCGAGGCAGCGCAGACCCTTTGCGAAAAATGGCGTGAGTTCCCCATAGGCTGACGGGCAGTAAGGGAGCCTGTGTTTTGGCAGCCAGCCATGCAGCACCAAGCTTGGGATCAGTCACACGACCGTCTGCGGTACGCGTCCCTGTGAGAAAAACACCCGCTGCCCAGTTCTGCTCTAAAAAGCCCATCGCGGCACGGAGGGCACTGCGATCGGCAGAACCGCGTTTCACAGGATAGGCACCGTACAGGGCGATCGCCTGCTTCAACACGGGCACCTGAAACAACTCTTCCTTTGCCATATATGCTACTGGACGACCCACGCAGCTAGACAACAGCAGCGGATCAAAGTCGCTGGCATGATTGCTCACCACCACCAGCGCCCCCCCACGTGGCACTCGCTCCGCCCCATAAATGCGTCCCCGAAAGTAGAGATGTAGCCCTGGACTCACCACTGACCATTTAAACAAGTGGTAAAGCAAAAGGCTAGCAAACGGTTCACGAGTTTTCGGCATAATTAAAGATAATTCATTGCTAGCTTTTCAATTAGCTTTGATGGCGTAGTTCCAAAAATATCCCCAAGCAACAGGATCAGATTATGAGTGTGCAGCTATTTCCTGCCTTAGAAGGGTATGAAAGAGACTACTTTCTAATGCACCGTTCGGGAGATTGGAAATCCGTGTCATTAAAATTAGAGGAACTTGATGAAATAGCTGAGCAGTTGGAACTTGAGCCGCTTAGCGGGTTTTTAA
>JACMKO010000169.1 GCA_014380065.1 Leptolyngbya sp. ES-bin-22
TCAGTGTTTCATCAATCACATAATCTGTTGTAATCAACGCTTGAGTATTTTGCTCAACCCATAGCGATGCAGCGTGATGATGAGCATCTGAAGGTACAACACTAGCAAACCAAGCACTGGTGTCCACAAAAATCATTCTGCGGTCTGCTGAGGATAAAGAATGCAATCGTGATCTGCCCCAGAAAACTCATCGTCATCCCCTTGTAGAGGTAAGGCAGCGATCGCGCTGAGAATGGTTGCAGGTGTTCCTTTCTCAATCGTAGGTTCGTGAGCCATCACAACGACTTCAACTTGCGTTCCTTCTGCCAGCGAAATGGGCTGTGCTAAGCGAAGGATGCCATGCTCATAAACCGCCTGAACTGTGATTGCCATCGTCGCTCCTGGTCGTCATGCTCTCAGAATACAAGCGTAAGCATTCAGCATTGTGCACACTCATCATCGCTTAATGCCAGTTGGCTTGTCGAGTCATGATCGCGCCTTGCTTGGCTGTGATGAGAAGGGCGATCGCCAACCATCTCAAGCGATCGCCCCCAAATAAGCTGCTACTCCTTGCCCTCCGGATGCTTTTGTGCCCATGCTTCTAAAAAGCCCAGCGTGACCTTCGACTCATTGCCTTCCGCTAAGCCGCTACCGAAAAAGGCACCCACATCTGTAAAGTCATCGCCCCCTGCTAAATCAGATAAGCTACGGAAGGCGATAAACGGAATTTCATTCGCATAGGCAACATGTGCAAACGCTGTGGTTTCCATGTCTACAGAAACGGCTTTGATAGTTTTGAAAAGATAATCCCGGTAATTAGGATTAGCGAGGAAGGCAGGTCCCGCTACGCCTCTCCCACCAACGCGCACAACAGGCTGTACCGAAACACAGAGGCTTGGATTTTTGGCACCACATTGATCCAGTTGAGGCTTCACACTTTGGGCAACAGTTAGTAGCTCTGGATCAACTTTGTAGTCAAACTTGTACTCGCCGTCTGGGAAATTTGAGTTGTTTCTCACAAACGTATCGCGCATGAACAAACCCGTACCAACCGTCCCGCCACCGGACACTGGCACCTGATAATCAGAATTTGGCGTGCTGGTAAATTTGGACAACTTCAAGCCCAAGCAGAGCAAGTCTCCCGGTGTGCCGCAGGGGGCAGGAACATTACTATCGCCGTTCCAGTAAACTTCTAAGGGGAATGCCCACTTGCTAGGAATGACGACATCGCCAACTTTGTTATCAGGGTCAATACCACCCGCAATGCCGCTAAGCAACAAGTGATGCACATTAAAATGATCGATCAGTAATTGAGTGATCATCGTTGCATTCTCAATACTGACTCCGCTCAGCACAATGACGACGCGGTTGCCTCTGAGTTTGCCCGTTGTGAAAATGTTACCGTTAATTTTGTACTCACGCTTATTGGTCGCTTCTGCTAGCAAAATGGTGGCTTCTTCGCCAAAGGCTGAAACGATGCCAAAGCGTGATTTACATTCCGTAAGACAGCGTTTTTGTTTTGCTTCTTTGGCGCTTACTTGAGCGATTGTCATCACAAGACAAAGCAGGGCAATGATGCAAATGCGTCTGATTTTTGAAGCCGACATACTGATAGTGCTCCACAGGTTTAAAAGTGCTAATTCAGTTTCAATGCAACACGACAATTGATGCAAACCATGTCATTTTTGGCAAGCCATATGACAGCCACACCAATGCTTGCGCGTAAAGACACTGGATAGAGAGCAAAATATCCTGGTTTTTTTAGCTCTGTTGACACGATCGACACATTCACTCGACACTTCACGATCGACGCTTTAAGACGATGGTAAGTTTGAGTAACAGTCCCTTAACCTGGAGCGGTTCATGGTGCCGAATGACGCAAAACGCGAACCAGTCCCAACAGGCGTTGCCGTAGAGTTTTTGGACGTTGGCTTCACGGCAGGCGGGCGATCGCTCCTGTCAGGGCTAAATTTTGCCATTCAATCTGGGGAAGCTTTGGTGCTGCTGGGTCGCAGTGGTTCCGGCAAAACCACCACAATGAAGCTGATCAATCGCTTACTCACACCCACAAGTGGCAACGTTCGCGTGGAAGGAAAAGCGACGACCGAGTGGGATGTGATTCAACTGCGGCGGCAGATTGGCTATGTCATTCAAGAAACAGGGTTGTTCCCCCACTTTACGATCGAGCGCAACGTTGGCTTGGTACCGCATCTGCAAAACTGGCAGCCCAAACGCATCAAAGCGCGCGTGCATGAATTGCTGGATCTCGTCGGCTTGGAGCCAGCCCAGTTTGCCGATCGCTACCCCAATCAACTATCTGGCGGTCAACGGCAGCGCGTCGGGGTGGCTCGCGCTCTCGCAGCCGATCCGCCCATTTTGCTAATGGATGAGCCGTTTGGTGCCCTTGACCCCATCACGCGCCTGGAACTCCAGCAAGAATTTCGACGGCTCCAGCAGGAATTAGGCAAAACGGTTGTGTTCGTCACCCACGACATCCAGGAAGCCTTTGTGCTGGCATCGCGCATTGGCTTAATGCAGGATGGACGGTTGGTGGTGTTGGAAACGCCAGAGGAGTTTTTGCGATCGCCCGAACCAGAGGCACAAACGTTTCTCAAAACGCTGCGAACATTGGAACAGATTCAAGAGCGGTAAACTGGGTATGAGGCGGTCGGTTCCGCTGATAGGAACGTATTTATGAATATTTCTCTCAAACCTGAATACGAGCAATTCATCCGGTCGCAAATCGAAGCGGGTTACTATGCCAGTGCTGATAAGGTGATTGATGAAGCCTTCCAACTTCTGTTAGAACGAGAACGTCGTTTAACCGAACTGCGCCAAAAAGTGGCGATTGCCACTGAGCAAATTGCTAACGGTCAAGTAACGGATGGGGAAGTTGTTTTTGCTAAATTGCAAGCCAAAATCAATCGGATTGCTGACTCTGAACTATGAGTAGCTACTCATTCGCGGACGCAGCCGTTCAAGATCTTGATGGCATTTGCGAGTAGATTGTCTGCTATCGATGTGCCAATCAATCTGTTTGTGCTATCCACATAGCAGGCTAATTAACATGAGTTGGAACTCTCTATGATTCGATTGACTACGCCCAGTGACACGAATGCGTTACTCGCTTTAGCAGCAACGACAGGACTTTTTGAGTCAAACCAAATCGAAGAACTCGCCCAAATGCTAAATCAGCATTTCAGTAACGAAACGGATAGCCAGGATGTATGGTTTACCGACGACGATAATGAGCCAGTGGGCGTTGCCTACGTTGCGCCAGAACGCATGACCGAGGGGACATGGAATCTCTATCTAATCGCTATTCATTCCGATCGCCAAAGACAAGGGCGCGGAGCCGCCTTAGTTCGCCATGTCGAGCAAATGCTGGCTGAGCGCGGTGAGCGTGTACTACTGGTGGAGACCTCCGGGCTGGAAGAGTTTGAATACGTTCGTGCATTTTATCGCAAGCTCGGTTATGACGAGGAAGCGAGGATTCGAGAATTCTACAAGGCGGGGGACGACAAAATCATTTTCCGCAAGGCACTGGAACGTGTTGCCACATATTGCTGAAAGCACTAAGCAAATTGCTACAGGTCAGTTAACTAACGGTGAAGCGGTTTTTGCTCAGTTACACGCGAAAATCAACTTGTATGAATAACTTTTTTCTCGTTCGCTATGCGCCAGAGATTTTGCAGCGTACAGGGGAGCATCTGTATTTGGTGGCGATTGCCATCCTGATTGCCACTGCGATCGGCATTCCGCTGGGCATTCTGATCACGCGAAAGCCTGCGTTGCGTCAGTCTGTCCTTGGCACGGCAAACATTCTGCAAATTATTCCCAGTCTGGCGCTGTTTGGGCTGTTGGTCACGGTGCCGCCTGCCTTCGGTGGGGGCATTGGCGATCCGCCTGCGATTCTTGCCCTCACGCTCTACTCCTTTCTGCCCATCATTCGCGGCACCTACACAGGTATTATGAGCGTTGATCCAGCCATTCGCGAAGCAGGACGCGGCATGGGCATGACCGATTGGCAGTTGCTCTCGCAGGTGGAAATGCCGCTGGCGTTAGGAGTCATTTTGTCGGGCATTCGGGTCGCAACAGTGATTGCGATCGGTACGGCGACCATTGCCACCGCGATCGGCGCAGGTGGTTTGGGTATCTTCATCTTTCGCGGCATCTCGGCGCTGAATAATCAACTGATTCTGGCAGGTGTCATTCCAGCGGCAGTGCTGGCACTACTGGCAGATTTAGGCTTTGGTTGGCTAGAGCATCGCCTAACGCGACGGGGAGGCAAACCCGCATGAAGCTTAAACCGCTTGCCTGGATTCTCATGGCGATCGTGCTGTTGACAACGATCGCAAGCTGTAGCGCGAATCAGTCTGGCAGCAGTAGCCGGGGCGATATTGTCATTGGTGCTAAAGCGTTCACTGAGCAGGATCTTTTAGGCGAACTGCTGGCGCAACAAATCGAGGCGAAAACGGGCTTAAAGGTGGTGCGTCGGTTACAGCTTGGCGATACGCTCGTTTGCCACAATGCGTTGCTATCGGGGCAAATTGACCTCTATCCCGAATACACGGGTACGGCGTTTTCGACCGTTCTTAAGCAAAAGACGATCGGTGATGTGGGTGCAGTCTACCGTCAGGTCAAAGAAGACTATGCCAGGCAGTTCAAGCTGGCAGTCATGCCGCCGTTGGGTTTCCAAAACACGTTTGCGATGATTGTGCGGGGTGACCTGGCACGATCGCTCAACCTCAAAACGCTCTCCCAGGCAGCACAATACGTCCCGCAATGGCAGGCTGGCTTTGGCTATGAATTTACCGAGCGTCAGGAATACGCCAATCTGGTTAAAACCTACGACTTGAAGTTCACTAAAGCGCCGCGCCTACTGAATTTAGGTCTGCTCTATCGGGCACTGTTGCAGAAACAAGTCGATCTGGTGGCAGGTAATTCAACGGATGGACAAATTACGCGATCGGATTTTGTCATTCTCCAGGACGATCGTCATGCGTTTCCACCCTACGAGGCAGCGGCGATCGTCCGCGAAGCCACGCTCCAAAAATATCCGCAGGTTCGTACTGCTCTTGAACAATTAGCAGGCAAAATTTCTCCCGACGAAATGCAGCACTTGAACTATCTGGTGGATGGCGAGTTGCGCGATATCAAAGATGTAGTAAAGACGTTCCGTCAGTCTAAAAATCTCTAGAACCCAAAAGATTCTAAACCGTCATTGGCTAGAGAAACCTCTAGAATGGCAACAGTGCATTTTTAGCCTCCGTTCCAGTTTTTGTCTTCCTTAATCTATGCCCACGATCGAACGCAAACCCATCCTGCTTGATTTTGAAAAGCCCTTAGCCGATCTGGAAGCACGAATTATTCAAATTCGTGAACTTGCTGAAGAAAATGATGTCGATGTTTCTGATGAGATCCGTCAGCTTGAGGCGCGCGCCGTGCAGCTTCGTCAGGAAATCTTTAACGGACTGTCGCCCTCGCAACGGTTACAGGTAGCGCGGCATCCCCGTCGCCCCAGCACCCTGGACTACATCCAGGCAATGAGCGATGAATGGATGGAACTGCATGGCGATCGCCACGGTTTCGATGATTCAGCCGTGGTGGGCGGCGTTGCCCGTCTGGCTGGGCAACCAGTGGTCATGCTGGGTCAACAAAAAGGGCGTGACACGAAAGATAACATCACGCGCAACTTTGGCATGGCATCTCCCGGCGGATATCGCAAAGCGATGCGGTTGATGGATCACGCCGATCGCTTTGGGATGCCGATCATGACCTTTATTGATACGCCCGGTGCCTACCCTGGCATTCAAGCCGAGCAGCTCGGACAAGGTGAGGCAATTGCCTACAATCTACGTGAGATGTTTCGCTTGAATGTGCCGATCATCTGCACGGTGATTGGTGAGGGCGGCTCGGGCGGCGCATTAGGCACGGGGGTGGGCGATCGCCTGCTCATGTTCGAGCATTCCGTTTACTATGTTGCGTCCCCCGAAGCGTGTGCCTCCATTCTTTGGCGGGATGCCAGCAAAGCACAACAGGCAGCCGAAGCCTTGAAAATTACGGCTCAAGACTTACTCCAGCTCGGCATCATTGATGAAATTCTGCCAGAACCGATCGGTGCCGCTCATGCCGATCCGTTGAAGACCACCGAAATTCTGAAGGCAGCCCTGCTGAAACATCTACAGGCGTTGAATCAGCTAACCAGCCAGCAGCGACGCGAATTGCGCTACCAAAAATATCGAGCGATCGGCGTTTTCAGCGACCATTCTGCTTAAGTGCTGTAACGCGAGCGACCCATCCGCTTCACCCATCCGCTTCACCCATCCGCTTCACCCATCTGCTTCTAAGGCACGCAGCACTCTAATCGTGGTTGAAGCTCTACTCGTAACCGCAACCTTCTCTGTTTTTGGAGAGTATGAGTGATATAATGGCTTCGTAATAATTGTTTACATTCTTGCGGCTGTTTCTGGTTTTTAGCGGTTTTGTGCTTCTACAGCCCATCCTCTGCTTCTCATGCTCCCGCAACTGACGGCTCCAAGCGGTATGCCCCAAGTTTTCACAGCACAACAGCGCCAGTAGCCCACGTTGGCGCTCGTTCCAACTTTTTAGCATTGCAGCCAGCACCTACGATGCATCCTTCTCTCATTTCTGGTTCAGCTTAAGCTGCTAGACTCATTCAGCGTTGGCAGTACGAGCATCAATATCCAGAATCTCTACACTCCTTAGACTTTAGGATACCGAGACTGCTTCATGACTTCTCAAACCGAACGATATGCTCTCATTACGGGAGCAAGTAGTGGCATTGGCAGGGCAACTGCGTTGGCATTTGCTCAAGCAGGGATTCATCTTGCCCTGGTTAGCCGCACTCAGTCTAAGTTGGAGGCTGTAGCGGCAGCCGCAACGCAGTATGGGGTAAAGGTACGATGTTATCCCGTGGATTTGTTGCAGGTGGAGCACGTGCGGGAAAAAATTGCCGCGATCGCCACTAGTTTCGGTCCCCTTGACATTCTGGTGAACAATGCGGGCATGGGCTACACCGCAATGCTTTCTGATACGCCTCTAGCGGATTGGCAGCGCGTTTTGACGTTGAACCTCACCAGCGTTTTTCAGTGCATTCAAGGCATCCTGCCGACGATGCGCGAACGCCGACAGGGAACCATTATTAACGTCTCGTCGATCGCCGGACAGCAAGTTTTTCCAGCATGGGGCGCTTATTGCGTCAGCAAGTTTGGACTGGT
This sequence comes from Leptolyngbya sp. ES-bin-22, assembly GCA_014380065.1. Classification (GTDB taxonomy): domain Bacteria; phylum Cyanobacteriota; class Cyanobacteriia; order Leptolyngbyales; family Leptolyngbyaceae; genus Stenomitos. The sequence continues at coordinate 7,221 of JACMKO010000169.1, forward strand.
AGCGCTGTCCAAGACGCTTGCTGCGGAAGAACGGCAGCGCGGCATTCGCGTCGTCACCATTTCACCAGGGTCTGTCAATACCCCCCTTTGGGATACAGACACGGTTCACGCTGATTTCGATCGCGCCTCAATGCTCACACCCGAAACGGTCGCGCAGTCGATTCTTTACACTGCCCTTCTGCCCCAGGAAGCAGTCGTCGAAGAGCTTACTCTCATGCCCAATGCGGGGACGTTCTAGCTGGCGCACTATCAGGTTTTCACAGCCTGTGCCCCACGATTGCTGCTAACTCAATGACACTCGCTTGCCTTCACATTGCCACATTATCCAAAGTTGACACACCATGACTATCGCTTCTTCCCAGGGTTCCAATGGTTCTGAGCTTTCTGCAACCCAAAAAGCTGAAAAATTGATCGTTCGCCCCGATCGCAACACGCTAGGTGGTGGACAAGAGCCAAAGCTGCAAACGCCTCCTGAAGCGCTTCAAGACGACATGATGGCAGCGGTCAAAACGATGTTGCTTGGGGTGGGTGAAGACCCCGATCGTGAAGGTCTGCTCAAAACGCCCAAGCGGGTTGCTGAAGCCATGCGGTTTTTGACTAGCGGCTACCATCAATCGCTCGAAGAACTCGTGAATGGTGCCATTTTTGACGAAGGTCACAACGAAATGGTGCTCGTGCGAGATATAACTGCCTTTAGTCTTTGCGAACATCACATGCTGCCGTTTATGGGCAAGGTTCATGTGGCTTACATTCCCAACGAAAAAGTCGTTGGGCTGAGCAAACTGGCACGCATTGTTGAAATGTATTCCCGTCGCTTACAAGTGCAAGAGCGTTTGACTCGCCAGATCGCCGAGGCTGTCCAGACGATTTTGGAACCCAGAGGCGTTGCGGTTGTCATGGAAGCGATGCACATGTGCATGGTCATGCGCGGCGTTCAAAAGCCAGGTTCCTGGACAGTTACTAGCGCGATGGTTGGTGTCTTTCAGGAAGACCACAGAACACGTGAAGAGTTTTTGAACTTAATTCGCCACCAGCCTTCCTGGTAGTCGCAGACGGTTTAACCTCGATCGTTCAAAGTTCTAGCTCGTTGCCGTTTGGTTTGCTGTCATTGCGGTTTCTAACCGCTATTCGCCAGGAAGCCTTTTACCTAAAAGCTCTCGACCAGTCTGGTTGAGGGCTTTTTGCAGTCAATGTGAACAATCTGGCGCTGATGGCAGTCTCACTATCAGGAACGGTCACATCTCTGGTTGTATCACCTCTATGTATTTCTACAAGGCTGTAGCTACCACTGCATCATGATGAAATTTATGCAAAGAACCGTTTTAGCTGTGGGCGATCGCGTGCGTCTCGTACGCGGCTCAATGAGAGGACACACGGCTACGATTGCGGCTGTCAAAGACGGCGCTTGTTTTCTCATTGGGGATTGGACAAAGCAAACGGGCTTCGTTCGGGTTAAGTACGGCCCCGTTGAGCCTGAGCATCTGGAAAAGCTGTAGAGCCACGCTGCCCAAAGACTCTCTTGCCAAAGAGTCATCCTGCTCAAAGACTGGGATTCCGCTCTTGAGCAGGGAAGGTGATGATCAAGGCGGCGCTTATTCAGTCGGTGCAAAATAGACTTGAAACAAAGCAACGAGGCTGGCGATCGCGGTACAAAAGCCTAGAAGGAACGAAACGCCGATCAAGAGAACCATCATTGTCCGTATGAAGTGAGTTTCTTCTAGAATCGCAGGCTGCAATTCTTTTTAGGAGAAGAAACCGTAAAAGCTTAATGAAGGGACAATGAACCTCCCGCTGGGTTGAAGTAGAACCACGAGAGCAACGCCGCGCGTGACAAAGCTTGACAGTAGGCAGAGAGACTGAAGCCGCAAGCAACGGTAGCAATCGATGAGCATAGAAAGCTTCCGTAGAAAACTGTCCTAGCAGGATTGCGGCTAGACGTGTAGGGTGTAGTAGAACCCCGTTGCAGCATGAACTATGGGCAGAAAAATTGGCTTTTGGCTGGTGTGGATCGCGTTCGTGACCTATGCCTTTTTCCTGGCTCCTCCCGATCGCCCCGATACCTTAGAACTCATCAAGCACCTTTCAACGGGGCAGATTGCGGGCCTCAATCCGCTCATCGTCGCGTTGTTTAATCTTATGGGCGTGATACCTGTAATCTACAGTTGCGTGCTGTTGATTGACGGCAGGATGCAGAAAATTCCCGCCTGGCTGTTTGCAACGGCATCGTTTGCGGTAGGAGCGTTTGCGATCGTGCCCTATTTGGCGCTGCGAGCATCGGCTGGCTCCTTTGTGGGCAGGAAAACGTGGTTGCTCAAACTCTTGGATTCGCGGTGGCTGGCGCTGGCGCTGGCGATCGCCACTCTCGGTTTACTGTCCTACGGCATCAGCCAGGGCGACTGGACAAACTTTGTACAGCAGTGGCGATCGAGCCGCTTTATCCACGTCATGAGCCTGGATTTTTGTCTGCTTTCGCTACTCTTCCCAGCGCTGGTGCGTGATGATATGGCACGACGCGGACTTACCGACGATCGACTCTTTTGGGCAGTTGCGTTACTGCCTCTGTTGGGTGCGATCGGGTATCTAGTACTTCGTCCACCGTTGCAGGAACAGACTGAAAGCGCTGTGTCGTCTCAATCTGGCTTCCGCACATCGCCATGAGCTAACCCTACGCGATGCTCTGAAATTCATGCGTGATGCTCTGAGGTTAGTGGATGATACGTTAACGATGTTATTTGAAGCTTCTCTTGGTGCTCAGTAGCTATACGATCGACATCGATTCACCTCAATGACATAGCAACCCGTGCTGATACGGTCTAAGTAAGAAAGCTCTACAGATGCGCCCCGTATAGATACAGTGCGACAATGCCTCAGCAAGTAACTCTGTCGTTGTAGTAAGTCAACCAAACGAAGTCAACTAAATTCCTGGTGTAGAGAATGAACAAAAACATACTGACGCTGCTTGGATGCTCTAGCTCCCTGACGCTGATGCTAGCCGTAGCTGACATCGCGACGGCTGACACTGCCCAACCACCCGACGCTAAAACGGCTGCTGCCAATACCGATTTTGTTGACATTACATTTTCGGCACCGAAAGCAACCCCAGCGGTCGGACAGGAAACCGCACCATCGCTTTCGGTAAACCCTCAGTACGCTAATGTTGATGCCGCTGCCGATACGATCGGCGATCTGGCGATCGCGAAGTTTCGCTGTGACTGTAATCCTTGCCGGGTTGCCGTAGTGCAATTGCTACAGACGGGGCAGTTGTCCCTTTAGAGCGCTAACATCCAACCTCAAACTGTGCTAAGACATTTTCAATGCAAAGAGTGGCTGCTGGTTGCTCCTTGTGTCAGGCTTTAAACGTTGGGATGGCATGGGAGAAGGTACGACGATTAGAACCGATTCGTTTTTAGTTTGCGGTCTTGGCAGTTTGGGGCAGTACTGCGTATCGGTGCTCAAAGAGTTTGAGGTCACAGTGAACGCGATCGAAGCGTCCCAAGTGCCAACCTGGGAACTGCCAGAAATACCTGAACTGGTCGATCGTCTGTTGATTGGTGATTGTCGCCAGCCAGCGCTACTGGAACAGGCAGGGATTCGTCAGTGTCGGGCGATTTTGCTTGTCACCAGCGATGAGCGTGTGAATATTGCGGCGGCGTTTGTAGCGCGATCGCTCAATCCCAACATTCGCTTAGTGGTGCGATCGGCGCAAGAGAATCTGAATGATCTGCTGGGTCAGCAGCTAGGGAACTTTATTGCCTTTGAAGCAACGCAGCTAGCCGCTCCTAGCTTTGCTTTGGCCGCCCTGGATAGTGAAACGCAGGGCTTGTTCACGCTCGAAAAGCAGCGGCTACGCGTATTAACGACGCGCATTCAGGCAAACCATCACTGGTGCGATCGACGCTTGCTGTATGAACTCAATACACCCAACCGTCGTCTCTTGCGGCATTTCAGAGCAACCGTTATTCCACCCGCAGATTCGTTTTACCAATGGGATCCCGATACCAGAGTGCAAGCGGGAGACACCATCACGTACATTGAGGCGACAGACGCGATCGGCAACGCATCAATGCCGTCCAGTCGGCGGCGTGGCGTGTTTTGGCGGGAAATTGCTCCCACCTTAATTTGGCAAAATCTGTGGCAAAAGCTGCAACATTTTTGGCGCGAAAGCACCCAAACACAGCGGGTCGCTCTCCTCTCTAGCGTTGTGATGTTCAGCCTCTTTGTCAGTGGAGCCATCCTCTACAAGCTGCAATATCCTGACCTCACCTTGCAAGACGCACTTAATGTCTCGCTGATTCTGGTCATTGGCGGCTTCGACAACCTGTTTGGGGCGTTGCGGGTGCCTTTTGCCATTCCCTGGTGGCTGCATCTCTTTAGCGTCGGGATGACCGTCGCTGGAACACTCTTTATTGGTATTCTCTATGCGACGTTGACCGAACGAGTGCTGGCAGCACGCTTTCAGTTTTTGAAGCGTCGCCCACCCGTGCCTAAAGCGAACCATGTAGTGCTCATTGGTTTAGGACGAGTCGGACAGCGCGTTGCCACTCTGCTGCAAGAGATGAAACAGCCGTTGGTTGGTGTCCACGAGGTCGCTCTTGATGCTGGCGTACTGCCACAGATACCGCTGGTGACAGGCAGTATTCGCGACACCTTGGCGCGGGTCAACCTGGAAACGGCTAAGAGCATGATTATCGTTACCGACGATGAAGTAAGAAATTTGGAAATTGCGCTCATGGCACAGGCAGCGAACTCAGGCTGCAATTTGGTCGTGCGCGTTTTTGACCCCGTCTTTGCGGAGAATGTCGCACGACTGCTGCCCGCTGCCAGGATTTTGAGAGCCTACGCACTGTCAGCCGCCGCGTTTGCAGGTGCCGCCTTTGGTGAAAACATTCTCAGTCTGTTTCGCCTCAACGATCGCACCACGCTCGTGACTGAATACAAAATCGAAGCAACCGACACGTTAAACGGACGCTTACTGTCTGAAATTGCCTATGGCTATGGCGTTGTGCCGATTTTGCACCAAAAAAGCACGGGTGAACCCGCCCGTTTAATGCCGTCGGATGATATTCGGCTCCAGATTGGCGATCGTCTGGTCGTGCTGGCAAGCCTTTCGGGACTGCAACGCGTAGAGCGAGGTAACAGCAAAGCCCCCCACTGGCAGGTACATATTGACAAAGCCGTTTCTGAAGAAGCCGTTTTTGAGGGTGCAGGCGCGATTGCTCGGGCTTCTGGCTGCGGTATTAGCAGCGCCAGAGAACTAATGAGTCACTTACCCGGCATTGTGCCCATATTGCTCCACAAACATCAAGCACAGCGCCTGGTTCGAGAACTCAACAAGCTACAAGTGTTTGCCAGTTTGCTGCGTGCCTCCTAAGGACATGAGAGCAGGGTGTCACACAAGGCAAGCATGTCATGTCCGTCCCTCGTATACCAATTTAAAGCATGACGGTTACAGATCTAATCGCTGGGTAGGGGCAAGGCATTGCCTTGCCCCTACAAGATCTGTCGCCTTTTCAATTCAAATTGGTATTACACCCAATGCTCTCAAGGCTGGGGTTTCTGAGGTCTCCCCGCCTTGAGGTCTTAACGGTCAGGCATAGAGAAGAAAGAGACAAGTGCACAAGCCCTAATTGTCTTTCTCGTCGCGGACTTTTACGCCTTTGGAAAGGTAGTTAGCAAGCGCCTCGCCTAGCTCCTTTTCAGGCGATTTGCCTGGTTTTGGCTTGAGTTCTGCCAGCAGCAGCAGTAGCAGTGCAGAAAAAACAGCGATCGGCATAATCAGCATGGGTAGTGCCTCTTGAAGTGGATTGTAAACGCGATGCAGCGGAGTTGGGAAGTAAGAGGCTGAACGCAACCTACTCTCGAAAAAGTAACCATCAATGAGCAAAACCATCCTGTGTGAACACACAAACAGTTAGCGCTTACACCCTGAAGAGCAGTCGTTTAGACAGAATTGCGATCGGCAACGTCTTGGTTGCCATGCCGAAAAAACGCCTGCACGATTAGAAACAAGCGCATTGCTCACGATTCCGCATTAAATAGTTTGGCGAGAAATACGGATGCTTTATTGACACTAGGTGCTTAAGTAATTTCACTTAATCTTTAGCATCTATTTTGTGCATCGATCAAGACATGGCTGTCGTTAGATCGCTCGGCGATTGATCAGCGATCGCCCGCGTACTAGCGAAGGCTCTGGCGACGCAGGGCACTCTGTCGATCGCGCTCAATCCACGCCGCATCACTCAGGTGAAGGGCTGTTTGTAACCGCGCGATCGCCCAGGCGTTGTACTCCGGGTTAATGTCGCAGCCCAACCACTGTCTGCCAGACTGCTCAGCAACCACCAGCGTGGTGCCAGAACCAGAGAAGGGATCGACCACCACGTCACCACGATCGCTGGCGGCAAACAGCAGCTTTCGCATCAGCTCCTCCGGCTTTTGCGTGGGATGCTTTGTCTTTTCAGCCATGCCGTTACACGTGGTTGGGATTTCGAGCACATCCTTTGGCTTTGCGCCTAGTGGATGAGGTGTCCAGCGATCGTGGGGCGTTCCTTTCCCATACTGGCTCGTCGCTGCTTGCGGATGAACGGGATACTTCAGCGTATGGTTGCCATAGGGAATCCGAATGTTATCCATGTTGATCTTGGCGTTAGCACTCTTCCGCAACACCAAAATACTTTCGTGAGCCCGTCCCCAATCATTGCCAAGATTGGCTTTGTTTTTGTAGTGCCATACCAACCAGCGGCAGGCTTGAAAGTACTGCAAAGACGGACGCTTGAGATCTGCCAGAATCTCGGAAAAGCCCATGACGTAGAGCGAACCAGACGGTTTGAGGATTCTTGCTGCCTGCTGAATCCACTGCAATGACCAGTCGATATAGTCATCCTGCGAAGCAAATGTGTCCCAAGCGGCTTTCTTCAGGTTGTAAGGCGGGTCGGCAAACACAAGGTCGGCGGTCTGGTCTGCCAGCGTCGCCAACCATGCCAGCGAGTCGCCACAAAACAACGTGCCGCTGTCCGTTTGATGGGCGATCGTACTGCCTTCTGTTACAGTCATGGCGCAACTCGTGAGATCACCCCAGCTTACAGAAGGTTACAGGTATTGATCAGCCATTGATCACCTCTACAAATCAGTACCCTAATGGGATACAAATAAGTTCCTGGTCATGCCATTTAGGAAAGACGCAAAAAAAGAACGAGCAAGTAGAAAGGTAGATTCGCTACTCGCAATGCTTGTCACCCAGCCACATGGCACTTCCGAATTAAGGGCACTATCCTAAAACGCTCAAGACGTTTTCTCGACTTCCGCTTTCATCCGTTCCAATGTGCGGTTCATCTGCTCGAACATTTGCTGCGGTGTCATGCCAAACTGACCCAACTGAGTGCGAAGTTGCTCGACGGTCATTTGAGCCATAAAGTCTTCGGAAAGCTCAAAACGCTTCATGAAGATGCGATAGCGATCCATCATCGCTTCCATCTGCTCAATGAACATCTTTTTACCTTCGCGATCGAACTTGCCATAGCCAGCCCCAAGCACCATCAGCGCTTGATAGTCGTCAAAGAGTTGCTTGGCTTCTTGCTGAACGATTTCAGAATCAAAAAATCCCATCGTTTTAAGTCTTTACTGAGATATGAACTAAAGCGGTGTTGTTTGCTAAAGCTGCAAGACACAGATTTGCTAAACACGACTATTTTAAGCCAATGGTCTGATTCGTTTCAGTCGGTTATGAGTAGGGGTTTCACTACCTGAAGGATAGGAGGGCGATCGCCGCTACCCCTCAATTGTGCCGGATCACCTGAGTGCCGGATCACTATTATCGACACAGCTCACATAGTTCAATGATCTTAGTTTGGAGCGTAATAAGTTCGTCGGCTCCACGTTTGAGACCTGCTTCTAGCTCTAATAGCAGTGGTAGTGTTTGAACAAGCGTGTGGGAGGACAGTGCCTCAACCTCTTTTTGCAGAAAGTAGAGGCGTTTAGGGTTTCGCAGTTCAGCAGCTTTGGCGATTTCTTGTTCACTCCGTTCGCCTGCGTCCCGCATCACCTTAATCCAAAGCCAGGTACGAAACTGCGTCACCAGGCTGCTGACAATGCGTAGAGCAGGTTCGTTCTGGCGCAGTAGGTCGGCGACGAGATCGAGCGCTTGGGCTGTTTGTCCCTGACGAATGGCAGCGGCTAGCTGGATGGTACTTTGGCTGCTGGCAGTGACGAGTGTGGCGATCGTCGCCTCATCGATCGGCTTGGCATCACCCGCATAGAGTCGCAATTTTTCTAATTCGCTATGCAGTTGGCGCGTGTCGTTGCCAATGAGGTCTGCGAGTAGCTCTGCGCCCCGTGCTGTGAGTTTCACACCCGCCTCTTGGGCTGACTGCTTAACCTGCTTGATCAACAGATCAGTCTTCCAGGTCGGAATGAGTGGAAATTCCTGAATGGTGGCGTGCTTTTGCAGTAATTTGGTTGCTTTCAGTCGGCTGTCCGGCTTATTGCTTGTGGTCAACAGCAGGGTGGTGGAAGCGGGCAGTTCTGGCAGCGTTCGCTCTAGTTCGGTGAGCAGCGCCTCGGGGCAACGCTGGCAAAGCGAAGTTTCTGCTAGCCAAACGAGGCGATTAGCCGCACCAAAGGGGGGCGTGATCGCTTGATTTAAAGCTTGCCGGATACCATCGGTTTGGTCGGCAGTAATTTTGTCATAGTTGAAACTGCTCCAAACCGGATCAAGCAACTGTCGATGGAGCGCCGTTGCTGCCTGGGCGATCGCAAAATCATCCTCGCCCCAGTAAAGGTAAATTGGCATTTAGAATACCTCCTGCTGCTGTCCGTAATTGTATTGTCCTAGCAATCCTGTCAAACTGGCTTTAGATTAGGGTGGGGATTCAAGTGATTTAACAGTTGGCTTCAAGTGATTTAACGGCTGGATATGACCAAGAAGCCGCCTGCCCAACCCCTCTTAGGAACACAGATTAAATAAGATCGAATTTCGCGCGTAGGGGCATGGCACTGCCATGCCCCTACAGGGTGTCAGATCTACAGATTATTTAATTCACGTTCCTTAGCTAGGCAAAGGTCTGAAGTAACCAGTCATAGATATGATTAAGTAACCTTGCGAGGCGATCGACATTGGACGAGAACTACCAGACTTACCTGAATCGGGCGATGCGTTTGACCCTACCGGAAACGTATCGATCCCAGGTGCAGCATCTTCAGGAATCTCCCAAATTTCAACCACACGGGTCAGAAGGGCACCAGCCAGCACCGTTTCCGGGCTACACGATTGTGACACCACCGGGCAGCGAGGACTCAGAAAATGCTGCTTTGCATGAAAGCCTGAAGCGGTATCAGCACCAGCTCTTGCAGAAACTTGGTGCCGACCTGTTTGTGCCAGTACCAGCCGCAAGCTTTCATCTGACGCTGGCAGATTTAATCTGGGATAGTGCCTACCGCGATGCTAGACAGGAAAAACCTGAATTTGAAGTGAAGCTGCAAGACCAGATTGCCACGATCTTCCGTCAATCGCAGGCGATGACCGAAGGCAAACCGCTACAGTTTCAAGCATTGGGACTCATGATCATGCCACGGGCGATCGCGGTTTGCTTGGCACCGACCGATGAACACTCCTACGATCGTGTGCTTAAGCTCCGTCGCGCCGTTTTCCAAAACTCGGATTTGATTGGGTTAGGCATTGAGCAACAGTACTACTTTACGCCTCACATTACTCTGGGCTACTTCGGCTCTATTCCATCGCCTGAGGTGCTCGCTGCACTAGGCGACAGTTTTGTACAACTCAACCAGCAATGGCTAGAGCAAGAACCCAAAGCTTTTTTGGTCGATCGAGCTGAGTTACGCAAGTTTGACGACATGACTAACTATTACCGTCAGCCTGATTGGGCAACATTTGAGTTTTGAACGTGTCTTTAAAACTGCTGTTTGCGTCTCCTCTGAGGTTGCCAAATGCTCAGATCTTCGCAGTAGCAGCCATTGCGATCGCCTCTCAGGCAGAGGTTTGGACTTTGGGGCACTCAAAACGTTTCTTGCCGTCAGTATAATCAGCGCTGCTCTCTGCTCTAGCGACTTTTTGCCCTAGCGTAAAGAGGCTTGCTTGAGCGCACCTCCACGGTGGTTTTGGAGTGTACACAAAAGGCTGGTCATAGACAGGCTAAGCGTTGCACTCCTAGCTTCAAACCTCTAGTGCTTCTAAATCGTTGCTTATTGCTGGAACTTATCGCTACTAAAATAATTCAAAGCTTATTGAAACCTCTAGTGTGCTAGTTTTTGCAGTGTCACACACAACTATGATGCAACGTTCTGTCAGCCTTCTTCGCCCCTCTCTCAACGCTGCTACACAGATTTTTCTGGTTGGCGCACTCTCAACGATCGGTCTCATTGTCAGCTACGCTTCGCCCTTGATGCAGCGATCGACGACCCCGATTGGAGCTGCCTATGCCCAATCTAGCTCTCCTCAGGTGGGGCAATATGCTCGCGCTGCGTTTTATGTTGAGCAACAGCGCCAGCAAGACTATGCCGATGCCAAGAAAATTATGGGCGGCAACGTGCCTGAGGATGTCTGTCGGCAGCAAAATATTCCTTCAGCAGTCCACGATATCTGTGGTCGTTTCCTGAAGCGTTCTGCCGAGATTATTAAAGAAAACGGCTTAACCATCACTCAATTTAACGAGATTACCCGTCGGAAAGAGAGCGATCCTAATCTCCAGCAGCAAATCCAGAGCGAGTTGCTGAAACTGCAAAAGACAGCACCGTAGCATGAGCGCATGGAGCGATCGTCGATCGTGGTGGAATTGGGGCCCCAAAGCGATAAAAAGTGCTTCTTGATACTCATTTAGTCTCCATGATTCTGTAAACCCTTATTGGGAGTGCAGTGATGCGCTGGATTTTAGATCCCTGAAGGGGGCGATCGGGCGGAGAGCGACTAGGCTGCTGCCCACACATCGCTAGCTTCACGTCTAGAATCCAGACCGCATGACGCTGCCTCAGCCATGACGCAATCAATAGGAGGCATGCATGAGTGGACTTGGTGGTCTAAATAAGTCACCCGATGGTGTCGTGCTTGGGTTGGTGCAGTTGCAACTGCCCAATGTTGTGACCCCAGATGACTTGTCAGCTCAAACGCAGCGCCTTGTAGATCTGGTTGCCAAAGCACGGCGCAACATGTCTACGATGGACCTGGTGGTTTTCCCAGAGTACGCTTTACATGGTCTATCGATGGATACCAATCCAGAGATTATGTGTCGCCTGGATGGACCTGAAGTGCAAGCCCTCAGCGCTGCCTGCCGAGAGCACAAAATTTGGGGCTGTTTCTCGATCATGGAGTACAACCCTCACGGCAATCCTTATAACAGCGGCATTATTCTGGATGACAAGGGTGAACTGAAGCTCTACTACCGCAAGCTGCACCCCTGGGTGCCTGTAGAGCCTTGGGAACCTGGCAATTTAGGGATTCCCGTCTGCGAGGGCCCTAACGGCAGTACCTTGGCGCTGATCATCTGTCACGATGGCATGTTTCCTGAGATGGCGCGGGAATGCGCTTACAAAGGGGCTGATATCATGCTGCGGACGGCGGGCTACACGGCACCCATTCGCCATTCCTGGCAGATTACGAATCAAGCCAATGCGTTCTGCAACCTGATTTACACCGCATCTGTGTGTATGTGTGGTTCAGATGGCTCGTTTGACTCAATGGGCGAAGGGATGATTGTCAACTATGACGGTGTGCCGCTGGTCACGGGCACGGGTCGTCCTAATGAAATCATTACAGGCGAGGTGCGCCCAAAACTACTCCAGGAAGCCCGTCGCCATTGGTCAGTTGAAAATAATATTTATCAATTTGGGCACAGAGGCTACGTCGCCGTAAAGGGTGGCGCTCAGGACTGCCCGTACACGTACATGCAGGACTTGGTGAACAGCGCCTATCGGTTGCCCTGGGAGGATGAGGTCGTTCACACAGATGGCACGTCCTGTGGGTTCCCAGAGCCGACCCGATCGTACGAAGGCGTGCCACTCAAAGATTCTGTGGTGCAATAGCCAGCGGTTTTTGGCGATCGCGCCCCTGGTTTTCACGCCGCCAAGTCACATGGCTGCGTTCAGCCAGCACGCAGCCATGTGAAAGGTGAGGCTGAATGCTTCTGTACTCCCAACTATCTTTGGAGGCTAACGATGGGCTGTTACGTTCACTCAGAGCCGTATCCCTACCCGTTTAACGGCGATCTTCGTCCAGAAAATACGGTTTTGCTGATCATTGATATGCAGACCGATTTTTGCGGTATTGGCGGTTATGTAGATCAGATGGGCTACGATCTCTCGCTCACACGGGCACCGATCGCGCCCATCAAAACGGTGTTGGACGTGATGCGAGCCAAGGGCTTCCACGTCATGCATACCCGCGAAGGGCATCGTCCCGATCTGGCAGATTTGCCGGAGAATAAGCAGTGGCGATCACGCCAAATCGGTGCGGGTATTGGCGATCCGGGCCCATGTGGTAAAGTCCTTGTTCGTGGAGAACCTGGCTGGGAAATTATTCCTGATTTAGCACCTCTACCCGGCGAACCGATTATCGACAAACCCGGCAAAGGCTCTTTCTACGCCACCGATTTGGACTTGCTGCTCAAGCGTCAGGGCATCCAAAATATCCTGCTGGCGGGCATCACAACTGATGTGTGTGTCCACACCACTATGCGCGATGCCAACGATCGCGGCTATGAATGTCTTCTCCTTTCCGACTGCACCGCCGCGACTGACCACAGCAACCACCTAGCTGCTCTCAACATGGTGAAAATGCAAGGCGGCGTGTTTGGTGCTGTGGCAGATTCTCAGGCACTCTTGGCAGCGATCGGGTAGTTTTTGGTTTTTGGTCGTTAGTAGTAGAGGGAAACGTTTTGAAGCTTGAATCTGGTTTTCTGACTCTCTTGCAGTCCTGAATACCCTCCCTCCTAACTAACAACCTTTCATAGCTTCACATCTTTCAAATTCTTACGTGGATCAAAGCTGCGGTTGGCGCGAATTTTTTCGTAGTATTCGCGTTCGGTGGCGTTGATCTCTTTGGGTGTTGCAATGACTACCTTCACCATTTGATCCGTCCGATCGCCCTTGGGATTGTGCCAACCCTTGCCTTTCA
>JACMKO010000170.1 GCA_014380065.1 Leptolyngbya sp. ES-bin-22
ATGCAAAGTTTCTTGATTCACATGGAGTCAGGAGTAGGACAAGAAAACCCTTCATCCTACATCGACAACGCTTCGTTTTTAGATGCGTTTACCTGAGTGGAATGGGGTCAAAAAAGGGTTGCTCAAAGCGGGTGAGCATTTTGCCGAAGAAACACCTTGGGGCAAAGGCGTGATCGGCTACCTTGAAGGAGTCATGGAGAAAATAGAGTAAGGATTGGAGAAGCCTAGCGATGCAAATTGCGATCGACCTACCCGACTATTTGCAACTCACTGAAGCAGATCTGCGACAAGAGCTTGCTATTGCCCTCTTTCAACAAGAACGCATCACCCTCGGCAGCGCCAGTCAACTCGCCGGGATGCACCAAATTGAATTTCAACGCTTAATTGCCAGTCGCGGCATTATCATTCACTACAATGTAAATGACCTTAAGCAAGACCTGAAAAGCCTGCAAGAAAAAGGTTGGTAATGCGTGTTGGTAGACACTCTATGAATTAGTAAATATAGTCTGCGTGAAGTAGGTGAATAGGGAGAGGTAAGAGAAGTCGGTTCTCTACAAGATCTCCACTGTCCATCTCTAACTGTTGATGCGATCGCGCTGACCAAGAGGACTAGGGACGGGAAGAAAAATCTTTGACAGCCCGGTAGATGATTGAGCCGATCAAAAGAAATTGGGCGAACTGAAGAATTGGATCAAGCCGCCAGCCCTGAAAGAAAAGAATAAAACCAGCGATTAAGTAGCTCACAACAAGAGGCAAATCCTGACCGGAATGACTCGGTTGAGAAGATTGTCGTCCTCTCATTACCATCAGGAATAAACCCAGGATTACCAAAGTAATACCGAGCAAGCTAGACCAGTTCAAAGAAGCGCTTACCATGCTTTCTCGTTTTCTCTCTACAGCTACTTATCTATAGCTCAGAGAACCTCCACTGTCCCTTGCTGACCGTCGATACGGACGTGCTGACCGTCTTGTAGCAATTGAGTCGCGTTATGAATATCCATGACAGCAGGAATGCGGTACTCACGAGCGACGATCGCCCCGTGCGATAATCTACCGCCAACGTCCGCAATCAGTCCTCCCGCTCTCGCCAGTAGCGGTGCCCAGCCAGAGTCGGTATAGGGCACAACGAGGATGGTTTCTTTGTTGATTTCCGGTAACTCTGTTAAGCTCCGCACCACTTTGACGATGCCTTCTACCTGTCCTGGACTGGCTCCAATGCCCTGTAATTGCTGCGACGACTGCCAGTTGTATGCACTGATCGTGGGTGCAGGTGGATCATCGCCGTAAACCAGAAAGGGGACTGCCTGAAGTTGACGATCGGCTTCCAACTGCGATCGACGCTGTTTCACCAATTTCCGAAACCTTACCCGTCTCTCCTCACGCCTCTCTTCCTTCTCTCGAATCTCCTCCCACTCCAGAAAAAAGATATCCCCTGACTCTGCCAACAATCCTGATTGCAGCCAAAGTTGCTCCAGTGCTACAACACTCCAGCGCAGTTCTGCCAACAAGCGACTGTACACCTCCGTCACCTGTCCTTTGAGCGTTAAACGACGCTGAACTCGCTTGATCTTGTCCGTTGGACGATCGAGTGGAGGCGCGATCGCAGGTGGATTTTGACAAAACTGGATAAACAGCGATCGCACAGGCTGCGGATCTTCTTTCCAGGTTGGCACCGCAATATCAGTGCCCACTTCGCTTAAGTAGCCGTATTGGTCAAGCAGCACATCAAACTGTGCCAGGATTGCTTGCCCCTCAAACGTCTGAGCCAGCAAGGTCAGGGGTGTGTGGTGTGTGGTATGGGGCGTGGAAGAGTTTTGGCTTCTTGCATCCCCCGCTTCCCCTGCCCCCTCTGCTCCCGACTCCCGACTCCCGACTCCCCACTCCCTCTCCAGGACTTCTCTCGCCTCTATCGCCAATGCCTGAAGCGATCGCAGCGCCGCAATTTCTGGCGTATCGCTGTTGTCTAGCTGTTCGTCCTTAACTTTAAAGATGCCTTTGCGTAGAGCCGCGCTGAGAGGAGCCAGAATGCTGTAGTAGGTAGCAGTTTGCAGCAGGTTGAGGAGGCGATCGATCCGCGCTAAAAGGTCGGTTGCCTCAAGTTCAGAGGCAGGTTGACGGGCAAACTCTGTCAGTGCAAGTGCAAAGTGGCGACTGTAGTCTTGCCGAAAATCCTTTTGCAGTTGCAGTTCTCGACCAGCTAAGCGCAACAGTCCGGGTGCATTGCGGAGAGTTGATGTTAAAGGTGGTTTGCTGAACTTTGCGCCTCGTGTAAGAAACTCCAGACTTTCGGGTGGCAGTCCCATGCGCCGAAATAACTGCCCCAGCAGCGAGGCATTGAAGTAGGCGTAGGAATAGTGGAGGGTGGCAGTCTCATTGAAGTCTAGACCACGCGCGCGTTTGCCCAAAACCAGAGTGAACAGATCGCCCCACACGCCGCAGGTCAATGGACGATTGATCGACCAAGTAAGGGGATGAATCAAGCCGGGAATGACCTCAGCCGCAATCTTGCGCGTCCAGATGGGTAGCAGCGTCGTAATCGGTCGCGCTTGCAGGAGCCAGAGTTGCTCACCGTCAAAGCTCCACTCGATGTCCTGGGGGGTCCCTTGGTTCTGGGCTTCTAAATGTCTGGCGAGGAAAGCGACTTGCTGAATGAGCTGCGTTGGTACAGTGCCACTGCCGTGAACGGTCAACGTCCGATCGTCTGGTAACGCCCAACTGGATGGGGTTTGAACCGTTGCGGGGTTGAAGTCGATCGCGGGCACAAGCACCTCATACCGCTCAGGCGTAACCTGCCCTGAGACGACCTGGGAGGCGCTGCCTGGTAGGGCTTCGATCGCCACCCCATCACCTTGCCTCGTCACAGGATCGCGGCTAAAGGCAACACCTGAAAAGACTCCCCGTACCTGCTGCTGAATCAAGACCGACATGATGGCATCGGGCAGGTGGCGATCGCGGCGATACTGTACAGCGCTCGACTGATTGTAGGACGCAAAACACCGGGAAATGGCAGGCAGCAACTGTTCCTGGCGGACGATGCCAGGAATGGATTCGTATTGTCCTGCTGCCGATGCCGTTTCCGAATCTTCTCCTACAGCCGACGATCGTACGATAAGCGGTGCTTTGGGCGATGGCTTGAGCAACTCCAGCAATGGCTCCGGATCGTCACCGGGACTGAGCACCCAGCCCATTGGCACGGGATAGCCCGATCGCTTTAAGCGTGCGAGGGTAGCGGCTTTTTGTCCAACCTTGCCAGCCACTAATGAATCGTTCAACGAGCGAATGGCGCGATCGCCCCGAAAGAATTTGAACATTGATTGAGACTCTGAGCGCGCTGATGCAGGAGCTAAGTCCAGGTCATCGGGAATTTTGGTGTAAATCCAGCCGAGCAGCACTGACAGGAGAATTGCTGCTCCAATGAGGTCATGGCTTGAGGGATGGCGTAGCGCCGTAATGAGGGGAAAAACCACCAACACGCTGAGTCGTCCCTGCTGTCGCTCGCGCAGAATGGTAAAACTGATGCCGCTAATGAGAAAGACAAAGCCAGCCGCGATCGGGTCATGAACCACATAGCCCCACACCACATTCGTCGTGCCTGCACCTTTGCCAAACCAGTAGCGCCCCACAACCAATGCCATCAGCGCGACTAACTCCCAGGCTGGATCGGCGGGGAAGAACGATCGCGACAACAAAACGGCTGCGATGCCCTTAAAAGCTTCTGATAAAACAGCCAGGATGCCTGCAACCTTTCCACCGTGATAGAAGGCAGCAGAAACGCTGACGTTGCCTGTGCCCAGTGTCGCTAAGTTGCGTCGCGTCACCGCATACATTACCCAGGCAATCAACGGCAATCCACCTAGCAGTGGACAGACCACAAAAATTAAGAGCGCCCCCCAAACCTGCGTCAGCGTCATAAGCTTGCATCGATCATCTTGCGGCTAAGACGAGTCTAAACTTAAGCATCACCACGCTCAAGCAAAGCAGCATCGGCGATGCATTAGGCTGCACCTCTGTCTTATCGTACCGTTAGATTGCTGCTGACTCGTGCTTCGGGATGTCGCGATCGCCTGAGACACGCTATCCCTCTAAAAAGAATGCCTAAAAACTTAGCCGCCCAGAGTGCTGCTGTACGCATCACCGCTACCTGCCAGTTCTGGTCTGGTTCGCGTACCAGACAGCGACTTCGTTTCGCCTGTTTCGATATAGCCAACGTAGAATGCGCCTTCTTCAACGCTGAGCGCGCTGGCGTTCACGTCCCCTTCCAGTCGAGCGGTGCGGCTCAACGTCAGCTTGCCGTCCACCTGCACTCGCGCTTTGAGAACGCCATGCACCGTCAGGTTTTTTGCCCGCACTTCGGGTCCTTCAATCAACCCGCTTTCAGAAATCTGCATATCTCCCCGCACTTCGACCGTGCCGTGAATAATGCCATCGACCAGGAGATCACCCTCAACGTGGAGCGTCCCTTGAAACTCACTGTTGGGAGCGATGTAGGTTGGTAAGGTTTTAGACGGCGGGGGAGTATTTTTTCTAAACATGCCTTTCTCTGAGGGTTAAGACTCAAACATTCAGTTCTTGCGATCGTCCAGGCGGCACTTCTATTTTCTAAGTCCTCGCCGTCATCATGGCATACTCACTCCCTAAAGTTAAGGCTTTGCAGGTAAAGACTTGCTTGTGAGTAGTGCCGTTCTGCGTTACGGGCACTGAGCAAGCAGCAGCAGTAGGCGTATCGCTGACCACCAGCCAAACCCTTAACTCTTGCTTGTGCCTGGAATGGTGATGTCGATCGCCGTCACAGTCTGCCCCAACGTACTTAAGAGCGGCGTGATCGTCGCTTGATTGCCCACCACTAGCGTGACGCTGGTTTCAGGTTTCAAGTAAGTTTGAGCAACCCTCTGCACGTCGGCGATCGTCGTTGCTGCAACGCCTTTTTGATAACGGAAGATGAAGTCATCGGGGTAACCAAAATACTCGTAGCGCAAGAGGCGAGATAGCGTTTGGCTGGGCTGCTGGAAGTTAAAGATAAAGGAATTGAGCACGGAATCTTTCGCAAATGCCAGTTCTGGGGGAGCGATCGGTGCTGTGCGGATTTTCTCAACTTCTGCCCGCACACTTTTAATGAACGGTACTGTAGCATCCGATCGCGTCTGCCCACCCGCCACAAACAAACCAGGGTAATCGTACTGCGGTGCCCAGTAAGCGTAGACCGAGTATGCTAGACCCTGGCGCGATCGCACCTCGTTAAACAGCCGTCCGCCAAAGCCATTCAGCACTTCATTCATCACCGACAGCGCTGGATAATCTGGACTATTGACCTGTCCGCCTAAATGCCCAATCTGCACATTGCTTTGCGTGAGCTGTGGCTGGTTGACCAAAAAGATACCGCCCTGCTTTGCCTGAGCAACGGTGGGTAGCGCGGCGGGTTTCGTCTCTGAAAGCTTCCAGTCGCCAAACTTAGCTTCAACAAGCTGACGCATGGCTTTGCTGTCAAAATCACCGACAATCCCCAGCAGGATGTTGTCCGGAGCAAAGTACTGCTGGTGAAACTGTACCAAATCATCCCGAGCGATACCCGCAAGCGTGGCATATTCCACAAACCGAGCATAGGGGCTGCTGTCGCCATACACCAGCTTATAAAATTCACGATCGGCGATCGAGTCTGGCTCATCATTGCGACGGGCAATGCCCCCACGTTCCTGTGTTTTCGCCAGGTTCAGCTTATCCGTTGGAAACGCGGGTTGCCGCAGGGTTTCAACAAAAAGATCAAACACGGTGGGTAGATCTTCCGTCAGCGTATCAAACCCTGCGTTACCAGAATCGTCGTCGATCGAGGTTTCTACCGAAGCTGCCCGCTGCTCTAAAAACTCGTTGATCGCATCGGCTGTGCGCGTTTGGGTGCCGCCCGATCGCATGACAGTGCCGACTAACCCGGCTAACCCGACCTTACTCGCAGGCTCCAGGCGATCGCCCGTGCGAATTAAGGCAGTCCCATTAATCAACGGCAGTTCGTGATCTTCTACCAAATAAACCACCATGCCATTCGCCAGTTTGAACCGCGTGTAGTCCGGTAGCTTAATGGCTGGCGGCGAAGAAAACGTCAAATCGGTGTAGTGCTTAGGCGTTGCTGCTGCCACTGGATGCATCGCTAAAAACAACAGCATCAGCGGGATAATCAAAAACGAAAACACCAGCGTAATGACTTTTGCCGCTTTCTGCTTTTTAGTTTCTACTGTCATGATCACCGCTCCCTAAATTGCTTGCTTTCGCTAATGCCATTAATCGCTGAATTGCTCCCTGTATGCCTCATCGGTGGAGTGCTTTAGGGGAAACGATCCTGATAGCACAACAAAGACTTCAACCTCTTTGCCAATGGAGCCAGGTGGTATTTGAATCTCGATCTTGTTTCCTGGAAGTACTTTAGTGGTAATGCGTAAAGCAGGTTGCATGGTTGTCCTTCTCCATCAGGCTGAAAGAGTTTATCAACTGGTTAATGTCATGTGGTTAATGTCATGCTTTTGGCAATAGTTTGCCGATCGTCCGATTTTGGGGCACAAACGTTGCCTTGGCGACACGCTGAAGATCCTGTGCCGTTACAGCCGTAATGTCGTCGATTTGTTTGAATAAATTGCGCCAGGTGCCTGTTTTCACATCGTATTCCAATAGCGCTTGTGCCATGCCCATATTGGAGTCGAGCGATCGCAATAAACCTGCGCGTGCCTGAGTCTTCACGCGATCGAGTTCTTGGGTTGAAACGGGTTCCGTCTTCAGGCGATCGATTTCCACACGTAGTGCGTCTGCCACTTCATCAACGGTGTGCCCCGGAGCCGTCAGCGCATAGAACAACATCAGGTTAGGAAACTTATTGCCCGGAAAGCCACTAAAACCAGCCGCGTTGAGTGCAAGCTGTTGTTTTTCCACTAAAGATTTATACAGTCGAGATGTGCGCCCATTGCTGAGAATACTCGCAATCATGTCGTAAATGGCATCGTCTGGATGCTTCAATGCCGGACGATGGTAGCCCTCCAGATACCAGGGTTGGGTTTCTAGGCGTAATGTAAGCTCTCGTGGCTCCGTTTGGGCAGGTTCGGCGGCGACCACTTCTGGCGGTGCGGGCTTGGCTTTGAAGCGACCAAAGTAGAGCTGTGCCAGCCGTTTAACCTCAGTGGGGTTCACGTCACCCACCACGGCGATCGTCAAATTATTCGGCGCATAGTGCGTTTCGTAAAACGTCTGCACATCTTTACGAGTCAACCCTTGAATATCTTTGTTGTAGCCAATCACTGGACGGTGATAGGGATGCACCTTAAAGGCAACATCCGAAAAGGCTTCAATCATTTGACCGATCGACGAATTGTCCGTCCGCAGTCGCCGCTCTTCCAGAATCACGTCCTTCTCTTTGTAAAACTCTCGAAAAACAGGTTCTAAAAAACGCTCAGACTCCAGCGACATCCATAATTCAAGCTTGTTCGACGGAAAACTGTAGAAGTAGCGCGTTGCGTCGGTTGAAGTATTGGCATTCAGCCCTACGCCACCGGCTTGTTCCACAATCCTCCCCATCTCGTTCTGCTTTACCAGCTTTGCTGCCGCTGCTTCTACCTGAGCAAACTCTGCCTGCAATTTAGCGTCTACCTTCTGCCCTTGTGCCTTCACCGCCTGCATCTGCTCCGAGAGCCGATCGAGTTTGTCTAACAGTGGCGCTTCGGCTTTGTAATCGGTGGTGCCAATGCGCGTGGTGCCCTTAAACGCAAGATGCTCTAAGAAGTGTGCGACTCCCGTTTTGCCCTCTGGTTCATCGGCTCCGCCCACATCGGCATAGGTGAGAAATGAAACGACGGGTGCCTGATGCCGCTCCAGCACAATGAACTTCATGCCGTTGTCTAACTGGAATTCTGTGATCTGCTGTATCACCCGATCGAGATACGGCTGAATCGACTGCGACGGCTTGACTACGGGTGTGGTTTCAGTGCGTGCCCATGCTGTGGGAGCGCCCCAACTCAGAAAAAATACGAGCAGTAGAGCAACGAGTTTGAATAAATTGTTCCAAGACAGCCCCATACCTGGCTGAAACCGAATACCAGCAAGCAACGAGAGGAGCGATCGGCAGAACTGAAGCATAAGCAACCACGAGTACGCAGTTTCCAGGATAACGTGCGTTGGTAGCCGAAACGGCAGTTATGCGACTCGCTTGTATTCTTCAATGGATTGAATATTTTAAGCAGATCAAGTTCATTCCATTTTGTGCGAGGAGTCATGTTCAACGCCGCGATCGCCCGCGCTCTTTTACTAGCAGCACCACTGGTTACAGGGAGTCTGCTGGTTGAACCAGCGCTTGCCAAAACCACCCAAACGCCATTGCAGGAGGCAATCGCAAAAGAAGCATCTGCTGTTCAGCCTGTGGGGCTAACAGTCATGCCACCCAATGCAAAACCCTTGGGGCGGACAATCATCTTTGATGGACAACAGCCTAAACCCACTCCAGGTATGGAGCAAGTAACCTCAGTTTCGCAACTGACAGATGTAAAGCCAACGGACTGGGCGTTTCAAGCGCTCCAGTCTTTAGTCGAACAGTATGACTGTATCGTCGGCTATCCCGACAAGACCTATCGGGGCAATCGTGCACTCACGCGCTACGAATTTGCGGCTGGGTTGAACGCTTGCCTCGATCGTATCAACGAATTGCTGGCAGCAGCAACAGCCGATTTGGTCAAGAAAGAGGATTTGATCGCGCTGCAAAAGCTCCAGGAAGAATTTGCCGCTGAACTGGCAACCTTGCGGGGTCGAGTAGCCTCCCTGGAAGCGCGCACCATCACGTTAGAAAAACAGCAGTTTTCCACAACTACTAAGCTTAACGGGTTAGTGTGGTTTAACTTAACGGGAGCTGGTGCAAACCGCTCTGTCACTGCTGAACGCCGCATTGCTAATAATGCGTTCGCTGCGCCCACTCGCAATCCAGTGACATTAGTGCCTTCACGAGTGCAGCGCAATGACCCAGAAACCACGTTGAGCTACTACTCGTTTCTCACGCTGACCACCTCGTTTACAGGCAAAGATTCGCTGATCACCCAACTAGCCGTGGGCAACGGCAATTCGCCTGCAAATGAGTTTGTATCAGCAGGCTTCTTTAATTCCTGGGGTACTCCTTTTCTAGATCAAACCGGTACGTTAACGCCTAACGCGGTCGTCGTGCGTGAGTTGTCCTACGCGTTCCCAATCTCTCAAAGTGCGCGAGTTGTTATTGGTCCCCGTATCAATTTTTATCGCTATTTTGATTCCAATCGGTTCACGTTCTTTCTCACAGGGGCAACCAGCTACAACTCAAACGGCAGCACCCTTTCCAATGCGGTCGATCGTGGCTCTGGAGCGGTGTTGATTTGGAACCTCAGCCCACAGTTCCGGTTTACAGCGGCATACCTGGCTGAGAACACTGAGTTTTTGAATCCTTCTGGTGGCTTTAATACGTCCAGCGATCCATCGGCTGGCTTGTTTAACAGCACCAATACCATCACGGGTGAACTCACCTTTTCGCCCAGTCAGAACTTTAATTTACGGCTGCTCTACACTCGTTCTAACATTAAGGCGTATAACGGCTTTATTGGCGGCTCTGTAGGAGAACCACTGCCCTATGGCTATGCCGATGATGGGTTTGGTGGACAGGTCAACGATGCTGATGCCGATGCCTTTGTCGTCAATTTTGACTGGTTGATTACGAAAGGCTTTGGCATTTTTGGACGCTACTCCTATGGCAGCACGTCGATCGATCCCATCAATGCGGCGCGATCGGGCGGCGATGTGAATGTGCAATCAATCCAGTTTGGCTTAGGCTTTCCCGATTTGGGCAAAAAAGGCGCACTGGGTGTTCTGTCCTTTCTGGTGCCCCACGATGTTCTAGACGGTCGGCGCTTCTTATTATCGGGTGGTGGTGATGGCGGCACCCAGTATGAACTGGAAGCCTCGTACTACTACCCGCTAACCAAGAATCTTGCGATCGTTCCTGCCTTCTACACGATCTGGAATCCGAATAATTTCAGCAGCAATCCCACCGTGTTTGTGGGCAATCTTCGCGCCCAGTTTAGCTTTTAACCTCAGTTGGCTTTTGATAAAGGGGCGAAAAGCCACGGCTCGTCTGGCAGAGCAGCAGATTAAAGCGTGAAACCGACGAACGTCATCAGCAGAAGTGT
Source organism: Leptolyngbya sp. ES-bin-22 (assembly GCA_014380065.1). Lineage (GTDB taxonomy): Bacteria > Cyanobacteriota > Cyanobacteriia > Leptolyngbyales > Leptolyngbyaceae > Stenomitos. Next base: position 10,173 of record JACMKO010000170.1, read on the forward strand.
TAGAAACACTACTACTCATGTGTAAGAGACATGTGCAAGATAACAAGCAACCCCGCGATGGGGTCAGCCTTTTGTAACGTCATACACACTAAGCTGTCACTAGACTGATTATCGTATACGGTATACAAGAGTTTATGAGCAACGTAGAAACATTGTGAGTCCATCGCTCGGCATTTAGCTTCAGGCAACGTTAGGGAAGTTTAGGGGGCGATCGTAAAATATATGGCACAGCGAGAAGACATTGGCACTTTGCAGGAACTTGAATTACCAGAAGCTCAAGGTTTTCCAGAGCTAGCGGCAACGGGTTCGGAACTGATCTATGGACTGTATGACAGACCACCTGTGGTCGAGTCGTTCTTTGTTGCTGTACAGCACGTTTTGGCAGCATTTGTCGGTATTGTGACACCGCCGCTGATCATCTGTACCAGCCTGGGGCTTGATGCGGCTAACACCAGTTTCATTATCAGTATGTCGCTGCTTGCCTCTGGCAT
>JACMKO010000171.1 GCA_014380065.1 Leptolyngbya sp. ES-bin-22
CGCGGAAACAAGAGCGCTCGAATCTCCGGTACCACATTTGGGAGGCGCGATCGACCAGATCGAAGCCTACACGACACCCTGGACGCAGGGCGATCGACACTGCATCTACCAGAAAAAGATCGCACCGACACCCAACGAATTTCCACGCGCGATCGGCGTTCCAGCCCAGAAACCGCTTGGGTTAAGTGCAGGGATGGAGGCATGAAAATAAGCGATCGCACTCAGTTTCTCAATCTAAAGTAATCAACTCTGACTAAATCCGGCACAGACGTAACTTCTCGTTTTCGTCCCTCACGGTCGTACCTAAGAGACATTGTTATTCCCTGATTCTGCACTCGATAACGATCGCCTTGCCTGAGTGTGGAATATCCGCCTAAAAAATATCTGTCACCAAGTGCGGGGTCGTATGCGTCGTAGTCCAGTAGAAGCTGATTGGGAAACTGCCAGATATTGCCAATTTCTCCGGCAGTTACTTGGCGGCGGCGTGACCAAAAATATGCGGTTTGCTCAGATACTAACGAGTCAGGATTAATGTCTTTCATTACAAGATTAAGCTTTGCAATGGCTTCTGCACTTGGGCGCGAAGTGACTAAATAGTGCTGAGGCTGAATACCATACCCATTAGAGTCACGGGTATCATTTTCTTCTGTACCTCTAAAATACTCAACTAATGCCCCATGCTCATATAAGTCATAGCCAATGTGGCTTCCAGTATCGCTGACCAGCAATCTGATGATCGGTTGATTCAGGTGTTTTGAAAGCTGAGCCAACTGACTTGAGTGAAAAACTGATGGAGAACCATATGCTGGAACATAGCCCTCAACCATAATCGACCAGGATTGCCCCACAAGTTGATACGCGAGAACAAAAGCACCTTGTATTTCAATCTGTGATCCCACTACATTTTGTCGGGATTCGATTGCTTGCGCTGCAAGGACAGCAGATAGCCCGTCTAATGAAGCTTTGACAAGAATTACCTCTGCATTGCGATCAATTGTCTCAATACCTCGCCTCTTAGACCAGGGACGGGTAAAGTATGATGCTGCGTCTTGAATTCGTTGTTCGTTCATCTTTCGTACAGGTGACGATGACTTCGAGCCTTGCTGAAAACCCGCACTACTCAGGAAAAGAGTAGTTACCAAAGCTACTTTCCAGAGTCTTACTTTCACACTGCACCATTTCCGCAATTGCAAGTTTTCAGGCTACCCGTACCGTGCCTAACTAATACTAGCAGTCAGCCGCAGTAAGTTTAGATAGCGTTAAATAACCTCGCTACCATTAGCTGAGAACTGAAAAACCAACAACAAATCAATGTCGTCCACTCGGTCGGCGAGAGACAGGCGATCGCGCACCTGATCGTTCACCATCAGCGTGCCGTGCCGTGCGGGGCTGAGGGGCAGCTTGGGGCGATCGGGAGGGAGCACGATCGGGACGTTTGCCACGAGAGGCTTGTCCGCGTTGCCCGTTTTGGATGGGTTCTGGCTTGGCGTGTGGGTTTGGCTCAAAGCCGGGAACAATTTCTCTGGGCAAGGGCTGTTTAATCAGCCGTTCGATATCTGCCAGCAGTTTCAGTTCATCCACACAGACCAGCGACACCGCTTCGCCTACGGCACCCGCGCGTCCTGTACGACCAATGCGATGGACGTAATCTTCAGGTACGTTGGGTAGCTCGAAGTTGACGACGTGGGGCAAATCGCTGATATCAATGCCACGTGCTGCAATATCGGTCGCGACTAAGACCTGGAGGCTAGCGTCTTTGAACTTTGCGAGGGCACGGGTACGCGCTGCCTGACTTTTATTGCCGTGAATTGCCAAGGAGGGAATGTTATCGTCCATCAACTGTTTGACCAGGCGATCGGCCCCGTGCTTGGTACGAGTGAACACCAGCACCTGAAACCAGTTGTGTTCTTTGATCAGGTGCGTTAGCAGTTGGCGCTTTTGTTCACGATCGACGGGATACACCTTCTGAGCAACCGTATCGGCGGTGAGATGACGGCGCTCTGCCTCAATCATCGTGGGTTGATTGAGCAGGCTCGACGCAAAGGCTTTGATGTCGTTAGAAAAAGTGGCAGAGAATAGCAGATTTTGTCGTTGTTTGGGCAGAAGCGCGAGAATGCGGCGAATATCGCGGATAAAGCCCATATCCAACATGCGATCGGCTTCGTCCAGCACCAGGATTTCAATGCGAGATAAATCGACTGTGCCTTGCTGCACATGATCCAGCAAGCGTCCTGGGGTCGCTACCAGAATATCCACACTGCCTTTCAAGCGCTGCACCTGCGGATTCATGCCAACGCCGCCAAAGATTGTCATTGAGGTCAGCTTGAGGTACTTGCCATACTCGCGCACGCTTTCTTCCACCTGTGCGGCAAGCTCACGGGTTGGGGTGAGAATCAAGGCTCTGATGGGCGATCGCTTTCTGGGTTGACCGATCTTTTCAGCCGGGCGGTTACTAGAGGGACGACCGTCTGAAGCATGACTGTCAACGGTGCGATCGCCTTTCGCTTCTGACAAAAGATGCAGAATCGGCAGCGTAAAGCCAGCGGTTTTACCCGTACCCGTTTGAGCACCCGCTAGTAGATCGCCGCCCGACAGCACAGCCGGAATTGCCTGTAATTGAATTGGCGTAGGTTCGGTGTAACCGCGTTCAGTAACGGCGCGAACAATGGCATCGGAAAGACCGAGGTTGGAAAACGACATAAAGCTCCAGTAGTAGCATCAGCCCCCGCCGATAGCAGCGTCAGTCTTAGGCGGACAGGATCAAGTTTGAAGGGCTGACAAGGCAGTGACGCTAGGACTGGAAGCGAATGCCACAGCTTTGCATTCTAACAGAGTGTAGCGGTTTGTGTAGTTGTACGATCGCCCAAACCAAAACAAGGCTCTCGTTACCAAATAGCACCCGCTTCATAGCATTCAATAGGGGGTTGTGCCCTGATAACTGGTGCCATCAGGCATAATTGCCCAATCCAACCGGGCGTTCGCCAAATTGGTGCCGCTCAAATCAGCATCCCTTAAATTTGCGTAGCGGAGGTCAGCCCCGCTCAGATCCGCATTTTTTAGGTTGGCGTTGATGAGAATAGCGCCATATAAACTCGCGCTTTGCATGTGAGCGTGTTCCAATCTAGCGTTTCTAAGATTGGCATCCCGCAGTTCAGCCTGCTTTAAGGTGGCATCCTTTAAGTTGGCTTGCGAGAGGCTGATGTTCAATAACTGGGCTTGGCTGAGGTCAGCCCCAGTCAAATTAGCCTTGCCCAAATCGGCTCCCTGTAAGTTGGCACTTTTCAGGCTTGCTGCACTGAGTTGAGCACCTTGCAACGTCGCGTTAATAAGGTTCGTTTGGCTCAGATTCGATCGCGCAAGATTGGTTTGGCTGAAATTAGCGCGACTCAAATCCATGTTGCTCAAATCGATGCCGCTCAAGTCACAGCGGATGCACGTTTTCGTTCGCAAAAGCTCTGCTGGAGTAGTAGCAGACTTGCTAAGACTTGAGTTTGATGGGCGATCGTGATTCCTAATGAGCTTGTCCGATACCTCAGCGGCAGCGGGTGGCTGTAGCGTTTGTCTAACTTTCACCGCGCTCACTAGACAGGTTGTTAGTAGAACGACTGCGATCAAGAGCGGTCTCAAGTTCATGAGTTTTAGTTAAGACGTTTTTGAGTTAAGGCATTGTGAAGTCACACGTCAGGTTGATCACGGTGCACTACTGATACTATTCGCACCTGGCGTTGCCCAACGGGACTAAGCGCTTAAAGTTTCAGTAAATCTAAGGTTGAATGACTGCTGAGCGATGAGTAAGCGGGTTAAGACGTAGATGCGCCCATTAACTTCGACTTGACGGGCTAAGTTTCAAGGTTGCACTACCGCTCTCCAACTCCACACAGCCTTTTGCCCAATCGGAGCGGTAAAGATGAATAGTTCTGCTTTTGAGAAAGTTTTGTTGTCTGCCATCCTTACATCCTGTGCCGTGTTTTCGGTCTTGATGGTAGCGTTTATTCCACGCCGACCAGAACCCATTACGATCGACTCCCCCGATCGCATTGAGTCTGCTGAAGATATCAATCAGCGTGATGTTGTCATTCGGCATATTGGTATGTCTATTGTGGTCAGCGTTGGGGCTGGCATTACGACGGCAGAACTGATCCGCAAATGGGGACGATCGCGAGAAGCCGCGTTGGAAGGGCAGCTTTTTAGCGCACAGGCAATGCTGCAAGCGGTTGCCATGCCAGATTTTGCGCTACCCGGCGATGGCTTTACGGCTTCCTTAAACGGCATGACTGGCAACGGTATTGTGCTAGACGAGCGGCTAGAGTTTCGCAAGCAAGCCGTTTCAGTCCTGGAACCCGATCGCGAAAAGGCTTCGGAACAACCAGAGCTGCCGCTCTTTCTCTTCCAGCCCTCAGTGCCCTTGCCAAGCGAAGACGTAAATTGGTTTCTACCCCTTCAACCAGATATCGCTTCGCTAGAAGCTTCACCAGAACCAGGGGTGCAGGGAGCGGACTGGCAACTAACATTGCAGGCGGTCTTGGCATCGCGTGAACAGTACCAAACCTGCCGCATCTCCCTACCAGAGACATCAGACCGGGTGTTAGCCATCCTGTTTGATGGGCAATACTATCGCTTTATCAAGGTGGTAGCCGATCGCGAACAGGCTCTCCGTCTTGCCGTCAGACTTGAGCAACGAGGTGAGCCAGCCGTCCTCACAGACATTGGCGATCGCTATGCAGTGTGGTCACTAGAGCCAGCAGCAGCTCCAGAATCCAGCGCTTTCGTGGGTGCGGATGTCTAATACTGACGGATGCAACTGGATCGCGGAGAAGCGTTCAGAGGATGTTGCTCAACTTACCGAAGTTTTGCGATCGCCTCCCCATCGATCAACAGGGCGTTGGTCAACAAATCTCGCACAGTAGCGATGAGTACGCGCTGTTCATTCACCTCGAACTGCACAGTGACGCGATCGACCCCCGCTTGTCCATGTGGATTGAGGCGCGCCACGCAGACGTGTTCGTGCTGGCGGTCTAGAGAACGGTACGTTTCCTGCTGCCGCAAGGGGGCACTGGTCATTCTGCCCTGGGCATCGTAGGTCATTTCTGCCTGAGCGATCGTGGCAACTTCGCCAATATCGAGCCGAATTTCTGACTGTCCCTCTGTGGCGACTTGTAGGGTGAGTGGCTCCGAGCGCTGACACGGGTAGCGACTGCCCTGCTTAAACAGGGGAAAGTAGGAATAGGTACTGGTATACGGTTCCCAAAGACGAATGGCATAGCTGTGCCGCAGATAATCGTCAACGCTGACCAGTTGGCTGATGGCTAGCGCTCCGTGGGCGATCGCCTCAAAAGGTTTATCGAGTCGCACACGCTGCCGCCCAAAGTACGACAGCACAAGCTGCTGCACAGCAGGAATCAGACAACTGCCGCCAACCAGCAAGACGTGTTCGATGTCTGCCTTGCTGATGCCCTTGCCGATCGCAATAGTCAGCACTTCATCCAGTGCCTGTCGCAACTGTTCCAGGAGTTGCCGTGCTTCCAGAATGGACTCAAAGCGATCGCGATCGAGCGTCATTTCATGAGACATAAACGTTTCTTCATCCAGCCAGCTTTCCTTGGCAACGTCAGCGCTGGAGAGCCGAAGCTTGAGCCGCTCCGCCAGGGCAAGCAGGTTCTGCCAACCCACCGCGCCGATCGCCTCTCGTGAAGAACCAATCTGGTGCAGGTAGTCCTCGACAATCCAGCAGTCAATATCCTCGCCACCGACGTAGGCATCCGCTTTTGCGAGGACTTCTGCCCGCTGTGCTGGAGCCATATCTGTACCAGCATCAAGCGGTGTTGCAATCGTTCGTACCAAACTCAGATCGAGCGTACCGCCGCCAAAGTCGATGACCAGCACGAGCGAACTGGGACGCTGTACGGCGTATCCCAACGCTGCTGCTGTCGCTTCATCTACCAGTTGTACCGTCGTCGCTCCTAGCTGCCCTGCCAGGTCGCGAAACCAGCCCAAATAGCGCTCAAACGCCCCAATCGGCACTGTAAAAATTACCTGAGTCGGCTGAATGTGCTGCTGCTGCAACTGTTGCCACAGCGTTTGCAGAAATTGCTCCGCTACAAACTCGGCGCTATACATTTGTCCATCCAACTGCCGGGGTGGTGGTTGAAAATCAGCGACCAGATCGCGCTTAAAGGCTTTGAAGAGCCGTTCTGGTTGCGCCAACCCCAACCGCCGCGATCGCACCGCTTCACCCAGCACCAACGTCTCAGCATCTTTGACAAACACCAGCGTTGGCACCACAGGGATTTCCTGCACCTCTCCCGATCGCTTAGTGAGCTTAAACACTCGCGAAAGATTAGGAAACCGCAGCGTCTTCGGTGCTTGCGTATCCGGCTCTAGAATGCTGACTACCGTGTTGCTGGTACCGAAGTCGATCGCGATTGCGGTCATGGAGAGGAGGGAGTAAGGAGGCAGAGGGCAGAGGGCAGGAGGCGGAGGGCGCAGAGGAAGCAGAACTCAAAACTCAAAACTCAAAACTCAAAACTCAAAACTCATTTTTCATCC
>JACMKO010000172.1 GCA_014380065.1 Leptolyngbya sp. ES-bin-22
GATGCAGTTGCGCGTCTAGAGTTTGATCCCTATGGATCACCCTATGGTGGCACGGGCTGTATGCAAGCACTCATCGAAGCCTTTGGGCATCAAGTTACATCCGTGTCGGACTGATTTTTTACCGGAAAAAGAGGTAGCGTGCGCCAATCACGAACAGAAAAACGCCGTAGAGCTTTTTCATCAAGGCGCTGCTGATGAAAGGTTGATTGGCAAACAATGCGCCAAAGAGAAAGCCGACAAACAGACCTGCGGCAATAAAGAGGGCATCCCGAATACTGAGGTTTCCTTCTTTGTAATAGACGGCTGCGCCGAGAAGACCGATCGGCAAAATTTGTGCGGCGATCGAAGTTCCTGTCGCATATTTTTGATCCATCCCCAGCAGCAGCACCATTGCAGGCACCATAATCGCGCCACCACCAATGCCAAACATCCCGCCTGCAATGCCAGCCGCCAAACCAATGAGCAACAGTTGAACCATCAAGGTAGACATAGGGCTTAAGTCCGATCGAAACTGTTAAGTAAACACTGAGACTACTTATAGCAGTACTTGGCGGTGAGGTTGGTCTACGAATGCACGAAGTGAGGAAACGTCTTTAGATTGACCGTCGTAGGGACGTTACATGTAAGTCCCTACGGACGAAAACAGCCCGTTTAGACCATTTCTTCACAACGTCAGTCAAGGTATTGCAAGCACGCAGGTGGTACCAGGCGTAGTTCCCCAGACTGGAAGCGATCGCGCTCAATCCAATAAGCAGTATAAGTCTGAGCGCTGTCTTTGAAGGGGATTTGCTCTCGCTGGTAAAAGGTTTTGTCTGCAAAGTCACAGCGATAAAGCTGTACCAATTCATGTCCCGGTTTGCCATCAAACGTGAACAGGTTTTCCAAGCAGCCAAGGTAGTGAATGTTCGTCAATTCTGCCTGGAGTTCTTCGTAAAATTCTCGTTTGAGCGCATCCAGACTCGTCTCGCCAAACTCAATGCCACCCCCTAACGCACGGTAGAAAAAATCCTGTTTCACAGGATCAAAGCCTTCAGAAACAAACAGGCGAGAACCGCTTTGAATGAAGCCCAACGCGATCGCCCGAATGCCCTGTATTCCCACTCCTAACTCCTCACCTAATTCATGTCGCTATCCGAAAACGTGTCCGATCGATAACGGCTTTCTCCAGTCGTCCAGTCGTCGTTCTCGCCACCAATAATCAGGCGGTCTAAGACAACATAATCTTTACTGAACTGTTTGAAGGCACAAATCAAAACATCCAGGGCGATCGCGTCGCTGGTGCCCAGGTCAAACCAGCAGCGCCCCCAGTTGCTTTCGTACTCGACCTCACCCATGTTGTGCATCAGTGCGACCAGGCTAGCATCAGCCACATCATTGTCATAGTCCATCTGGCTAACTTCTAGCCCAACGTCTTGCACCTGAAGATTTTCGGCATTAAAGCCGCCCAGCTTGCCTAAAAAGAACCAAGAATTGAATACTTCTTCAACGTATTGCTTCTCCATTTCAGAGGGGACAGTATTAAATTCAACCCAGATCCAGACGTTAAACGGGTCAAATTCCCGAAACTGCACGTCCATAGTCATACTCCTGTGTTCTCGATCGCGTCAAGCAAGCAATGAGGCGAAGGGACGGTAACCGTTCTCAATCGCCCTTTGCCTGTTGTAAACCAATCATGGCACAGTGCAACTAGATCAATAGTGCGCCCTGTCAATAGACGCGTCCTTTCCAGGCACCACCCTGTCCACGCCAGTGACGCAGAGCAGAATCGAGCGTCATGGCAGTGTAAAGAGAGGCGATCGCGGGTAAACCAAACGCCAGTAACGGTGGACAGCTATAGAGCCGCAAGGTTGGCAGATAGGCGATCGCCATCAGCAGCCAGGTTATGAAACCGATGAGGGCGATCGTTCCATGCCCGGTGACAAGTCCCGCGATCGTGCTCAGAGGTGGCACCAGATAAATGACGGTCATGCCCACCAATGTCCCTAACAGCAAGACAGGCGAATAAGACAACTGCGTATACGCAGTACGGGCAACCATATCCCAAATCGTTTTGAGAGACGGATAGGCACGCAAGCTGTGGGTTTGGTGAGTCAATCCCAGCCAGATTTTGCCTGTGGGGTGAGGGGTGGGGGGCGAGGGGTGAGGGGGAGGAGAGTTTTGAGTTTTGAGTTTTGAGTTTTGAATTAATGCTGCTGCTCCTGTGCCCCTCACTCCCCTCTCCCGACTCCCCACTCCCGTCTCCCCACTCCCTAACCCCTTCACCGCTTGCGCCAAGGAGCAATCGTCAATCAATGCCTGACGCAGAATTTGCAGCCCCCCAATTTGCATCAGGGCATGGCGATGAATGAGAATACAGCCACCCGCCGCCGCTGCAAGTTTGCGGTTGGGATCATTTGCCCAGCGGAACGGGTAAAGCTTTTGGAAGAAAAAGACGAAGGCGGGAATCAGCAGGGTTTCCCAAAGGCTCTTGCAGCGGAGTAACACCATCAGCGAAACCAGATCCAGGTCATCTGCTTGTGCTTTGGCGACGAGTTGATGCAGGTTTTGGGGATGATGCGCAATGTCAGCATCCGTCAGCAAAAAGTAGTCGGGCTGTGGTGTCAGGTTTGCGGTATAGCGGATGCCTTGTTCCATTGCCCACAGCTTGCCCGTCCAGCCTGTCGGCAGCGGTTCAGCCATGATGACGTGCAGCTTTGAAGCCTGGTCTAAACTTTGGGCTGTCTGTTTTGCGATCGCAGCCGTGCCATCGGTACTGTGGTCATCAACCAACACAATCCGAAGGTTGGGATAGTCCTGCGTGAGCAGCGATCGCAACGTCACAGGCAGCAGATCGGCTTCGTTACGAGCAGGGATGATGGCGCAGACGGACGGGAGTGGGGAGTGGGGAGTGGGGAAAGAGTTTTGAGTAGCGCTTCGCGCCGCGTTGCTAGAGAGTTTTGAGTTTTGAGTTAATAGTGCCCCCTCTGCCCCCCTTGCTCCCTCTGCTTCCTTTGCCTTCTGCCCTCTGCCCTCTGTCTCTTCAGCCAAAAACTGATCCGATCGCCAAAATTGTCCGCGTCCAAACAGCAGCACGAGCCAGATGACAAGCGACAGCAGCGTGATTCCTAAGCCAATTTCAACCATTTCTCACCCCTTACTAATTGCCAAGACTCTTCACTAAGAGGCAAAATACAACATCAGCCAATTGTAACGACAGGTGTATCGGTAGAATTGGCTAGCTTGGTGTGTTGGGAGTGAATGACAGTATGCAGACTCAAGAGCAGGGTGCAGTTAACAGCACAACGGTTTCACGCGCACAGGTAGAGGACGCGATCGCACGCAGTCAGAACTACCTTCTATCGCTGCAATATCCAGACGGCTACTGGTGGGCAGAACTGGAGTCGAACGTCACGATTACGGCAGAAGTGGTGCTGCTACACAAGCTTTGGGGTACGGATAAGACGCAACCCATGCATAAGGTGGAGGCGTATTTGCGCTCGCAGCAGCGCGAGCATGGCGGCTGGGAGTTGTTTTACGGTGACGGTGGCGAGTTGAGTACCGCCGTTGAAGCATACATGGCGCTCCGCTTGCTGGGTGTACCTGTGACTGATCCAGCGTTGGAAAAGGCGCGATCGTTCATTCTGAAAAAGGGCGGCATCAGCAAGACGCGGATTTTCACCAAATTTCATTTAGGATTAATTGGCTGCTACGACTGGCGTGGGTTGCCCTCCATTCCATCCTGGGTGATGCTGCTGCCGGATGCGTTCCCAGTGAACATCTATGAACTGTCTAGCTGGGCACGAGGCAGCACAGTGCCATTGCTGGTTGTGTTCGATCGCAAACCCGTTTACATTACCGAGCCAGCGATCAATTTAGACGAACTCTATGCTGAAGGACGCAGCGACGCTCGTTTTGAACTACCGCGTCAGGGCGACTGGACTGATTTGTTTGTACATCTCGATCGCGCCTTCAAACTAGCCGAACAGTTGAATCTCGTACCGTTCCGTCAAGAAGGACTCGACGCTGCCGAAAAGTGGGTGCTGGAACGACAAGAAGCAACCGGAGACTGGGGTGGCATCATTCCTGCGATGCTAAACTCTTTGCTAGCATTACGCGCTCTAGATTACTCAGCCAACGATCCGATCGTCGAGCGTGGTCTGAAAGCAGTCGCTAACTTTGCGCTAGAAACCGACGACCACTATTGGATTCAGCCCTGCATTTCGCCTGTGTGGGATACAGCATTGGTGATGCGATCGCTCGTCGATTCGGGTCTGGCTCCCGATCATGCTGCCTTAGTACGCGGCGGCGAATGGCTCCTGGAAAAGCAAATTCTCGACTACGGCGACTGGGCAGTGAAGAACCGCAACGGTAAGCCTGGAGCCTGGGCGTTTGAGTTCGACAATCGCTTCTATCCCGATGTCGATGATTCCGCTGTCGTGGTCATGGCGCTCTGTGCCGTCCAGTTGCCCAATGAAGCCTTGAAGCAAGCCGCGATCGCCCGCGCCGTTGACTGGATCGCCACCATGCAATGCACCCCCGGCGGTTGGGCAGCCTTCGATCTCAACAATGATCAAGATTGGCTCAACGCCATCCCCTACGGCGACCTCAAAGCCATGATCGACCCCAACACGGCGGACGTGACGGCAAGAGTGCTGGAGATGGTGGGAAAGTTAGAAAGGATAAAGGATAAAGGCTTAAGGATCAATGAGGAAGCAGATCCTTTATCCTTTATCCTTCATCCTTCATCCTTACATCGCTCCCTCGCCTACCTCCGTGCTGAACAAGAACCCGAAGGCTGTTGGTTTGGTCGCTGGGGTGTGAACTACATCTACGGCACAAGCGGTGTACTGGCAGCGCTGTCTCTAGTGGCACCCAAGACGCATCAGCGGGAAATTGAACGGGGCGCAAGTTGGTTGGTTGGTTGTCAAAATGCCGATGGTGGCTGGGGCGAAACGTGCTTTAGCTACAACGATGCGTCGCTGAAAGGGCAGGGCACCAGCACAGCTTCGCAAACTGCCTGGGCGCTCATTGGGCTGATGGCAGCAGGCGACGCGACAGGGACGTTTGCGATGGGTGTACTCGATCGCGGCATTCACTATCTACTACCACCCCAACGCCCCGATGGCACCTGGAATGAAGCTTACTTCACAGGTACAGGCTTTCCTTGTCACTTTTACTTGAAGTATCACTTGTATCAACATCACTTTCCCTTGACGGCGTTCGGGCGTTATCTACTTATAAAGTAACAAGTAGATAAGGTTCAACTCA
>JACMKO010000173.1 GCA_014380065.1 Leptolyngbya sp. ES-bin-22
ACGGCGTAACGTTCCAGCAGCCGACCGCTGAGCCGTTCAATAAATTTATCCAACGGATTGAGATCAACAATATAATCGCCGACTCTCACTCCCAGCGGTTCCAGATGTTTGCCGTGTAGCTCTTGATGCAGTAGCGGAAATTTTCTCGTCTCTAATTGCTGTATGAGCCAGAGTACATCGCTATTGGCTTGAATTTCCTTGCTTTTAAGCCGATCGGTTTCACTACCCGCGATCGTGTCCTTGTCAAAGGAAATCAGCGCCGTCAGGTTAAACAAACCGCTCCGCTTAATAAAACATTGGGTCTCCTCTCGCTTAGGTAAAACACCCAAGCCGATACGGTCTAAAAACTGTGCAACTGCACGAATTGGCACCGCGCTCTCTGTATCACTAAGATCAGGTGCAATCAATAAAGATGGCTGATTGAAAATGGAAGCACCCTTTAAACCAGCATCTGCAAGGAGTGCTTCAACCTGTTTATAGGCATCTGGCTTTACACAAGTTCCAGCAATTTGTTGCCATTCACTGCCACTCAAGAACTCCAGGAGCGCTATGTACTTACAGCCTAAGCTGTGACCTAACCAAATGTAGTTAGATTTTTCTTGATACACCGTGTTATCTGTGATTTTTGACAGTTCTTGGCGGAGTCTTTCTTGCTCTTTGAGTAAATCAATCGCAATTGACCAATGGCGAAAGCTAAATCTAAACGGTAGCGCGACGATCGTATATCCCTCTTCAAAGAGTGTTTGAAGAAAATAGCGGTAAAAAACGGTTGGAAACGTACCAAAGAACGCGCCACCAATAAACTGAATGACCCCTTTAGGTTCGGGATGAATGGCCACCCAGCTAAAGGACATGGGACGAAACTTAAAAATTGGAGGCATAGAAATTCTCTACTCTGAATAATGTTGAATGGACGATTCAGACAAGAATGAATGCTACAGGCGCTACATAGAAGGGGGCGAAATTAGCTCGCCCCCAAAGGATGCATCACTACTACAGCGCGAACCCTGTTACGAATTGCAGAGCCTGAAGATGCCGCCATTGCTCACTGGAAGAGCATAAGCAATTTGATCGAGACCGACCTTATCTGGGGTAGCGCCATCAATATCTTTGAAAAACGTGCCACGATGCTCAGGCGTTAGGATGAGTGTCGCTGTATCCGAGCCTGAGAGTGAGGATAAGAAAATTTCGACATACCCACGAGCCTCGAAGTTTGCACCTGCCCGTAGCGCTGGATTGAGAATGTTTGCTTGCAAAAGGATTAACCCAGTCGCATTTGCAGGCAGCGTGAACGTCAGCCGTGCTTTGTTGTTAACGAACTCTGGAACGAGCGTTGCACTTGAGATCTCGTTCAACCCAGTAATATCAAGCGCTTCGAGAAAATCATCAAAGTTTTGAGGCAGTGCGGTTGGATCACCCACAGCAGTGTCAGGAAATCTGACGGTGAACACAAGCGAGAGAGTCACAGGGAAAAAGTTTACGTTAGCGATCGTCAAAAAATAACCCTGAATCACTTTGCGGCTCAGCTTTGCTGCCACGCCTACTGGGGGGAGTTGCGGTTTAAGTAAGACTTCAAACGTAGAAACAAGCGTCATATTTTTCTCTCTTTGTACATTTCATATCAAACGTAACTTCGGCACAAGGAGATGTAAGTTACCCGCACGGGTACTTCTTGAAGAGTGAGATGAGGTCACAGCCATCGCGATCGCGGTACGGTTTGGTGTTCTAGTCAAAAGACGCAACACCCACCTAAGCTGGAATGACTGGTTTAACCGTCCCTGTCACCGTTCAAGTTCCTTATGACCAATCAGATTACGCTTCAAGTCAATGGTGAACCGCGTACCTGCGACTACAAAACATCCCTACCCAGCTTTTTGACTCAACTCGGCTTAAATCCGCGCCTGGTCGCAGTGGAATACAACGGTGAAATTTTGCATCGGCAGTTTTGGGAGCAAACTGAAATGAAGACAGACGATCGCCTCGAAATCGTCACCATTGTGGGTGGGGGATAGAGCGGGCAAAAGGTATAAGGTAAAACACAGTTTCGCGGTTGGCGACTTAAGCTAGAACCAGCGGCTATCAATGAGGTTCAGATGGAAGTTGGTGTTCCCAAAGAGACGAAGGATCAGGAATATCGAGTGGGGCTGAGTCCCAACAGTGTGCGGAGTCTGGTCGATCGTGGTCACACGGTTTTTGTTGAAACAGGTGCTGGCGAAGGGTCTGGTTTTGCAGACGCTGACTACAGCAAAGCAGGTGCCAGACTTGTCTTACAGGCGGCAGAAGCCTGGGATCACGCTCTAGTCGTGAAGGTGAAAGAACCACTGCCCACCGAGTACCCGCATCTTCAAAAAGAACAAACGCTGTTTACCTACCTGCATTTGGCAGCCGATCGCGCGCTCACTCAGGCATTACTGGAGGCTGGCACTACTGCGATCGCTTATGAAACTGTCGAATTACCCGATCAGCGTTTACCGCTTCTGGCTCCCATGAGCATCATTGCAGGACGCTTAGCCGTGCAGTTTGGGGCACGTTTTCTGGAGCGGCAGCAGGGGGGGCGTGGAGTTCTGTTAAGCGGTGTCCCTGGCGTGAAGCCTGGTAAAGTTGTCATTCTCGGTGGCGGTGTGGTGGGTACTGAAGCCGCCCGTATTGCCATTGGGATGGGTGCCCAGGTGCAAATTTTGGATGTCAATGTCGATCGGCTTTCTTACCTGGAAACGCTGTTTGGTTCCAGAGCAGAATTGCTCTACAGCAGCGCCAGCCAGATTGAAGCTGTTGTGCCAGATGCCGATCTGCTTATTGGTGCAGTGCTGGTGCTGGCGCGGAAGGCACCTGTGCTGGTCGCTCGTACAGTTGTACAGCAGATGCGTCCTGGCTCTGTCATTGTGGATGTGGCGGTTGATCAGGGTGGCTGCATTGAAACGGTGAGACAAACCTCCCATACTCACCCGATCTACGTTGAAGCAGGTGTGGTGCATTACGGGGTGCCTAATATGCCAGGAGCCGTTCCCTGGACAGCGACGCAGGCATTAAACAACGCCACTTTGCCGTATATCTTGCAGTTGGCAACGCATGGTCTGGAAGCCCTCGATCGCAACCCTGCCCTCGATCGCGGACTGAATGTGAGAAACCACAGACTCATCCATCCAGCCGTGCAACAAGTCTTTCCAGATTTAGTGCTGTAGTTGCAGCACTCATCAGTGATGTTGGACAAAGCTTCTGGGCAGCAATCAGCGGTCAGCTTTCTGCCGCTCATCCGCTTGGCGTGTATGGACTAAGCCCTCCAGCGCTTGAGTGTTTTTGCCCTAGTGCTGACCCTTTCACCCGTTGTAGGGTGAAAGGGCGAGATTACCCAGACTGACCGACCTCGGCTGCTTTCACTGCGGAGCCGCAGCAAGCCAAGCTCAACTCATACCGTCGTCCCAAGGGCGGACTCAAAAACAGCAGAAGACTTCTTCCGCCGCTGCTTTACCCTGGGCAGCGTGGTTAATGGCTCGACTGGGGGGCTGGTCGGGGTTAGCGCTCCCAGCGGTTCCCTGGCATACCCACTTTG
>JACMKO010000174.1 GCA_014380065.1 Leptolyngbya sp. ES-bin-22
CACTTTCTCGATTACAATTGGGACATCGAAAAAGGTTGTCCATCGTTTGTTGATGAGCCGCCCGGAGACGGCATGAAGCGCGAACCTCGCGCCCTCGAAGACATTCACAGGTATGTGTATAACCTTGCCCTGTGGCTCGCTTCCGCTTGACAACCTAATAGGAGAACAGCGATGAGGTTAGAAGGAAAGGTGGCTTTAGTGACCGGAGGCAGCCAGGGAATTGGACAAACAATCGCCCTCCGACAGCGCAAGAAGAAGCCGATATTATCGTCAATTACCGCTCACATCCCGAAACGGCGGATGAAACCAAAGTCAAAATCGAACAGACGGGTCGCAAAGCGATCGCGCTCAAAGCAGATTTAAGCCAGATTGAAGAAATTAATCAGCTTGTAGCATCAAGCTTACAATCGTTCAACCAAATTGATATTTTGGTAAATAATGCAGGGCTTGAGAAAAACGCTGACTTTCTAGACATCACGCCAGATGATTACGATCGCGTTATGGATGTCAATTTGAAAGGCGTTTTCTTCACCACTCAAGCAGTCGCTAAGCATCTCAAAGCCAGTCAGAAACCAGGCAAAATCATCAATATCAGTTCGGTTCACGAAGAACTGCCGTTTCCCCACTTCACCGCCTATTGCGCGAGTAAAGGGGGGCTAAAAATGATGATGCGAAACCTGGCGATCGAACTTGCACCGCTGGGAATTACGGTGAATAATGTTGCTCCAGGCGCGATCGCCACTCCCATCAACAAAAGCCTGATGGAGGATCAAAACAAGCTGAATGCCGTCCTCAAAAATATTCCCCTCGGTCGCTTAGGACAGCCTGAAGATGTAGCAGGCTTGGTCGCCTTTCTTGCTTCCGCAGATGCCGATTACATCACAGGTTCGACCTTGTACGTCGATGGTGGTTTGCTTTGGAATTATCAGGAACAATAGGTTGATTGAGAGGTAAATCATGACGGATGAGGAACGCCGACTGCAAGAAGACCGCGATCGCACCCACTACTGGCGACGTTGGGGATCGTACCTGAGCGAACGGCAGTGGGGAACCGTGCGTGAAGACTATAGTGCGGACGGATCGGCTTGGGACTATTTCCCTCACGACCATGCCCGATCGCGTGCTTACCGTTGGGGCGAGGATGGCATTGCCGGAATTTCTGATAATCATCAGCGATTGTGTTTTGCGATCGCCCTGTGGAACGAGCAAGATCCGATTCTTAAAGAGCGAATGTTTGGCTTGACGGGCAGCGAGGGCAATCACGGCGAAGATGTCAAAGAGTACTACTTTTTTCTCGACAACACGCCCACTCACGCCTACATGAAATGCCTCTACAAATATCCTCAAGCTGCCTTCCCCTACGCTCAATTGGTTGAAGGAAATCGTCGTAGCAAGGAAGAACCGGAATTTGAATTAATCGACACAGGCGTGTTTGAAAACGATCGCTATTTTGATGTAGTTGTCGAGTATGCCAAAGCCGCGCCCGAAGATATTTTGATTCAAATTACTGTAACCAATCGCGGTGATGAAGCGAAACCTATACATCTGCTGCCAACGCTTTGGTTTCGCAATACCTGGTCATGGAATGGGGATAGCGAGAAACCCCTGCTCAAAGTGCTAAAAGCAGCGGATGAAAGCATGATTGAAGTATCCCATCCCTGCATGGACCGCTATTGGCTTTACTGTCAGGGCACAGCAGCATTACTGTTTACTGAAAATGAAACGAACCTAGAGCGATTGTCTGGAACAAAAAATGCATCGCCCTACGTTAAAGATGCGTTTCATCAGTATGTCATTGATGATCGCCAAGATGCCATCAACCCCGATCGCACTGGCACAAAATTCGCGGCTCACCATACGCTAATGCTCCGACCGGGAGAAACTCAAACCATTCGGCTGAGGCTGGCAGATTCACCAGAGATTTCCGATCCGTTTGGAGCAGAATTTGAGCAAGTTTTGAGCGATCGCATTGCCGAAGCAAACGAGTTTTATCAGCGGATCACGCCATTTGACCTGCCCGACGACGAACGCAACATTCAGCGACAGGCATTTGCTGGAATGCTGTGGAGCAAACAGTTTTACCTCTATATCATTGAAGAGTGGCTTAAAGGCGATGCTGCTATGCTGCCGCCTCCCGATTCGCGGCAGGAAATTCGCAATACGGATTGGGTGCATCTGCATATCGATGATGTCCTGTCGATGCCTGACACCTGGGAATATCCCTGGTTTGCCGCCTGGGATTTGGCGTTCCACATGATTCCGCTGGCAATAATCGATCCCGATTTTGCCAAGGGACAACTGCAACGCCTGACGCGAGAATGGTACATGCATCCCAACGGACAGCTACCCGCTTACGAATGGCAACTGAGCGATGTGAATCCCCCCGTTCATGCCTGGGCAGTATGGCAGGTTTATCAGATTGAGCAAAAGTTTTACGGCAAGGCAGATAAACAGTTTCTGGAGCGCGTGTTTCAAAAGCTGCTGCTGAACTTTACCTGGTGGGTAAACCGCAAAGACGCTGAGGGGAAAAATATCTTTCAGGGCGGCTTCTTAGGTATGGACAATATTGGCGTATTTGATCGCAGCGCGCCCCTGCCGATCGGCGGCGATCTAGAACAGGCGGATGGCACAAGCTGGATGGCGATGTTTTGCATTAATATGCTGACGATCGCGCTCGAGCTGGCGCAAGATAAACCGATTTACGAAGACATTGCCAGCAAATTCTTCGAGCATTTCCTACGAATTGCTGCCGCAATGGACGGCGTAGGCAAAGACGCGATCGCCTTGTGGGATGACGAGGACGGCTTTTACTACGACGCTTTGCGCTTCACCAATGGACACCACTGCCCCATGAAGGTGCGATCGCTAGTCGGACTCGTTCCCCTCTTTGCGGTCGGTACGCTGGAGCCAGAGACGTTAGAAAAGTTGGCGGACTTTAGCAAGCGAACCGAGTGGTTTCTTCAGCATCGTTCCGAACTGACTACAGGCATCGCCTGTATGCACGCAGAAGGCGTTCGGGAACGACGATTGCTCGCTCTGCTCGATCGCCACAAGCTGCTGCGCGTCCTCAGTCGAATGCTCGATGAAGCAGAGTTTCTGAGTCCCTACGGCATTCGATCGGTCTCCAAATTTCACGCCGAACACCCATTTACGATGAAAGTTGACGATCAGGAGTACCGGGTAGACTACGAGCCAGCCGAATCCACAACCGATTTATTCGGCGGCAATTCCAACTGGCGTGGGCCGATCTGGTTTCCGATGAACTATTTGATCATTGAGGCACTACACCAGTTTCATCAATATTTAGGAGATGACTACAAAGTTGAGTGCCCGACCGGGAGCGGAGAATGGATGACTTTGAAGCAGGTGGCGATCGAACTATCTAAACGGTTGGGAAGCATTTTTCTCCTAGATGAGCAGGGGCATCGCCCCGTTTATGGAAATAGCAAAGTGTTCCAAAGTCCTCACTGGCAAAATCTGCTCACCTTTAATGAGTATTTTCATGGTGACACTGGTGCTGGATTAGGAGCCAGCCATCAAACGGGTTGGACAGGTGTGATTGCAGAATTAATCCATCGGTGCAGCGAAGGCGCATAAACGACGAGTCGAACTGATTGTTTAAGCAGGTACAACAACCAAATACTGGCGCAGCGCCAGCTATCGCTGTGGTCACTTGGGAATGACTTCCCTTGGTCAAGCTGCCAGACTCAGGTGGAGAAGCAAGAAGCCACATCACTCACTGCACCTACATCTGCCGTCTGTAACGATCGAAACGGTAGCAGAGGAGCTTGTGGCAAGCGGCTCATACTCGACTGTGTTGCCAAACTTGTTAAGCCAGACAGACCCAGTTGTTGCCACCATCATGCTAGCGCTCGAAAGCCCTGTTCAGAATAGTGCCCCGGATTTATACGCTGAGACAGCCGCGCAGTTTCTTGCCGTTCATCTCCTGACGCGCCACGATCACAGACAGATACCTCGATGTGACCAGGGCGAGACAAGGCTTTGCGTAAAGCCGATACATTCATGCGAGAGCATCTTCCGGACTCGGTTTCGCTGAGCCAGCTTACCGATGCCGCAGGACTCAACTCCTTCCAACTTCTGAGAGCCGCGAATTCGATTTGGGGTGAAACGCCGCTCCGTCGAATGACGCGCCTCCGCATGGAGCGAGATAAGCGGCTGCTCGATCAGGGCTACCTACTGATCGTCGAAATCGCGCTCGAATGTGGTTATGGCAATCCTAGCATTTCGCCACAGCCTTCCGTCGCCACGTTGCTGCCACTCCAGTAGAGTATCGACAACGGTAATGTTGCTGATCGCAATCTCGCGAAGCTTCGTGCAATGCCACGAGCGACAAAGTACTGGTTGTTCTATAAACTACAAGCGTGAGCGACATTCCGCTGCTGTTGGCAATGAGCATCAAACCATAGCAGTGGAGCAATTTCTAAGCAAGGGAAGTTCGTAAAGCTAGAAGTCAAGCGCTTGTTCAGCGTAGCTGACCAATTATTTTAGAACAAGAGGGAATCATCATGATTACTGCAGACTCAAGGACGCGCCCGGCGAAATCTCGCGCCTCATTTTCGACTTCATCGCCTAACCAGGAGAACAAATATGCACGTTTTAACAGTTTTCAGCCATCCGCAGCGTAAGAGCTTCCCCGGAGCGGTGCTCGACGCCTTCGTCGAAGGCGTCGTCCAGTCCGGTCACACGGCGGAGGTCGCCGACCTGCACGCCGAAGGCTTCGACCCGCGCTTCACCGCCGAGGACCACGCGCACTTCTGGGGCGGACCG
>JACMKO010000175.1 GCA_014380065.1 Leptolyngbya sp. ES-bin-22
GATACGTTCTTTCAAGAGTCTTTACCCGATAGCCGTCAGGCGCTGTATAGCTTACTGAAGGACATTGAAGCGTCTGGCGGCTGGCCCTACATTCACCGCATGAAGCTACAGTCATTGCTAACCAAGTTTCAAGATTTAGCGGATGGAGACGTTGCGTCAATCTTCGCTCGCTCGGACTCTAGTGCCGCTGTTGAGACGATCGATTAAAGCCAATCTGTATGTCAGCGATCGTGGTGACGCTCCGTAGAGGCGTGATTGTTTGGCAATGTAGTGCAGCCTACTTCATCGGCTAAATGGTGCATCGCTCAAGAGCCTAGACCGCCGCACACTCTGGAGACTAACGCCACAACAGCGATCACAAAAAGCGCCAAAGACATCCGCCTCTAGCGCTCAATGCGTAAGGAGTGCTGAAGGGCATCCTCAAGAATCTTTGTTGGCATTACTGCTCGCGGTTTGGATGTAAAGGATGAGTAGAAACACAGACGGAACCAAGACAAAAAGGATGCTTGCAATAAACCCCAAATCGTTGACTTGCATAAGACTTGCCCAATTAATTAGTGCTGCATCGACACATACCAGGATACCACTTGCACGATAGTCCTTCAGGGGGTAAAAATTTGCCAGCCGTCTTGCATCTCTCGTAAACTTTGTTTGCTCATGATTCCTACGTCAGCTTCAAGCGGGGAGCCTGGATCATCGTGATCGAAGTTACCAAGATCATTTAGTGGATGGTTTAGTCTTCACTGTGACAGCACCATGCACGAGCGTCTGGCACGCTAACCGATAGGTGCTCGGCTTCTTCTTCAGCTTTGTCTGTTCCGTTTCAGTAGGAGGCGAAAGGTTTTCCATGCCATCGACAATTTCGACAATGCAAGTTCCGCACTGTCCATACCCGCCACAGTTGGTCATTTTCCCGACCAGTGTATAAATGTCGATGCGATTCTCTATGGCTTTGAGTCTCAAGTTTGCACCATCCGCCACAACGACTTCTCGGTCTTCTTTTAGAAACTTAATAGTCATCAACGATTTCCTTTGAGAGAACAAGTGCGATCGCTGCAACCGAATGGTTTACGCTTTGCGATCGCGATGCACTGGTTTGCATCCATTTGATCCCTACTCCAACAGAGAAGTCAAGCAGGTGGAAGAGAGTAGACCGAAGTACCTAAAAGGCTCTGGTCGATCAATATCTCTAGACGCAAAGCTACATTTGATACGCCAACGCCGCTTTGCATGGAGGGTCTTCCCAACGTTCCACACCACATTGGAGTAGATGGGTGAACTATAGCTGTTACACAAGTTTACAAGAATACGCCTGCTTTCCTCAAAACTGTTTCAGAAGCTCCTTTTGCTTGCAATCGGTTCTGACAGTGGTTACACTTCGTTATACGCTTTCATTTTCATAGACCTGGCTAGTAGACTAAGATTCGACCTTGCTAGAAGACCGAATCAAAGACCAGAGCGAGGAGTGCGACGTTGAAGTAGTCTCAGACCTGGTACATTTACCAATGTCCGGCGCTTTAATAAAATGTTTAGGAATACGTTGAACTAAAGCTATTCACAAGGAGGAGCGTAGTCAAATGGGACTACCCTGGTACCGAGTACATACTGTCCTTATCAATGATCCCGGACGGCTGATTGCGGCACACCTAATGCACACTGCTCTTGTTGCAGGCTGGGCAGGATCGATGGCGCTTTACGAGCTAGCAATCTTTGACCCGAGTGACCCGGTCTTGAACCCAATCTGGCGACAGGGAATGTTTGTGTTGCCATTTATGGCCCGTCTAGGTGTCACAGGTTCTTGGAGTGGGTGGAGCATCACGGGCGAGACCAGTGTTAACACTGGTTTTTGGTCGTTTGAGGGTGTTGCCGTTGCACACATTGTCCTTTCCGGTCTGTTGTTTTTAGCTGCCTGCTGGCATTGGGTTTACTGGGACTTGGAGCTTTTTAGAGACCCTCGTACTGGCGAGCCAGCGCTAGACCTGCCGAAGATGTTTGGCATTCATTTGTTCTTGTCTGGTCTACTCTGCTTTGGCTTCGGCGCGTTCCACTTGACCGGTCTGTTTGGTCCTGGGATGTGGGTTTCTGATGCATATGGTCTGACTGGCAGCGTTCAACCTGTAGCACCTGAGTGGGGTCCAGCAGGCTTCAATCCCTTCAACCCTGGTGGAGTTGTGGCGCATCATATTGCGGCAGGCATTGTTGGCATTATTGCAGGGCTGTTTCACTTGAGTGTTCGTCCACCAGAGCGTCTCTACAAGGCGTTGCGCATGGGAAATATTGAAACGGTTCTAGCCAGCAGCATCGCGGCAGTGTTTTTTGCGGCATTTATTGTGGCTGGCACGATGTGGTTTGGCAGTGCGACGACCCCGATCGAGCTGTTTGGGCCTACTCGCTATCAGTGGGATAGTAGCTTCTTCAAGCAGGAGATCGATCGCCGCGTTCAGACTAATTTGGCTAACGGTGCCAGTCTGTCAGATGCCTACTCAGCCATCCCTGAAAAGCTGGCATTCTACGATTACGTAGGCAACAGCCCTGCCAAGGGCGGTTTGTTCCGCACTGGACAGATGAACACGGGTGACGGCATTCCTCAATCGTGGTTAGGACATCCAGTTTTCAAGGACAGTGAAGGGCGAGAGCTATCGGTTCGTCGCTTACCTAACTTCTTTGAGAACTTTCCAGTCGTTCTAACTGACAAAGAAGGGATTGTGCGGGCAGATATTCCGTTCCGCAAGGCAGAATCAAAATACAGCTTTGAGCAGAATGGTGTCACGGCTAGCTTCTACGGCGGCGAACTAGATGGTCAAACGTTTAAGGATCCGGCAACCGTGAAGCGCTATGCACGCGCTAGCCAGTTGGGTGAGCCGTTCACATTCGATCGCGAAACGCTGAACTCAGATGGGGTGTTCCGCACCAGTCCGCGGGGTTGGTTCACTTTTGGACACGCCGTCTTTGCATTGCTCTTCTTCTTTGGTCACATCTGGCACGGTACTCGTACTATCTTCCGTGATGTGTTTGCGGGTGTTGACCCAGACCTTTCCGAAGAGCAAGTGGAGTGGGGCTTCTTCCAGAAAGTGGGTGACAAGAGTACTCGCCGCAAAGAAGCTGTGTAAACTTCTGTCGTGACGTTTGCTTTCAAAAGGGGCGCACAGCTCATCTGCAGAACGTTAGCATTGCCGATCGTTAGCGGCAGTTGTGCGTCCCTTCCTCTGTTTCGTTCATAAACTACCCTTAGCAAATAAGCGAGAGATTTTAGTATGGAAAGCGTTGCTTACATTTTGATTATTACACTCGCGATCGGTGTTCTCTTTTTTGCGATCGCCTTCCGTGAACCTCCTCGCATTGGTAAGTAACTCTGTGTCATGACTCTCTTGGCTTATGTCTACAGCCAAGAGAGAGAGCTGATCAGTCCTTGATACGGTTAGCGTCACGAGCGGTTCATCTGCTGTCACGCAGACGAAGTAAATATTTCATCGTCTTGCACTCTAAGGCGGTGGCATGTTTGCTCTGATCAGCTAAAAGTCGTCCGTCGACTTAACGGATTTGTTTTACGTTTGTTCTCCAACTGTAACCAGCAGCATTTTACGGAGTGTCTCTTAATCCTCTAACCTTCTCTGTCCGCCCTGCGCAACTAAATGATCTAGCGGATCTTGTTGAGGTTCTTTCTGATAGCTTTTACCCTCGCACGGGTCTGATGCGTTGGTTTTTCCCGATTCTCAGGATGGGTGTATACGAGGACTTACGCTCCCGTCTACGAGCGCTACCATCAGACTACTTGTGTCTCGTTGCTATGGTGATAGCGCCAAACGACAAGCCAATTTTGGCGGGAACGATTGAACTTTCCCTTCGTTCAACCAACCCGTTTCAATTTCGCAGCCTGCCTTATCCTTACCTTTCCAATTTGGCTGTGCGTTCGCTATCCCGTAGACAAGGGGCTGCACAGAAGCTTTTGGATGCCTGTGAGACGATCGCTCTAGACTTGGGCTTTCAAAACCTTTACCTGCATGTGATGGAAGATAACCACCAGGCGAGACAGCTATATCTCAAAGCTGGCTATGAGGCGCAGCAACCTGATTCCTTTTGGCATTGCTGGTTTTTGCGGCACCCACGCAAGTTGCTCTTGCACAAGCGCTTGAGCCGTCCTCCTAAATAGCGAATGGCTGTGATGAGTGCAACATTGGTTGCCAGTGGTTCAAAGCGCTGGCAACCAATGTTCTAGTGACCTGACACAGGGTCAAATCTGAGGTGTTCAAGAGTACCTGCGGTTCTTAAAATCAAATTGTAGGCAACTAGACAAGCAACGGGCTAAAGCCATGCTTGACCGAGACTTCACCAATCTGCTCCATTTTCTCTACCGTAATATGGTTGCGTCCCCAAGAAAAATTTGTGTGCCACTTTTCAAATTCGAGGAGCATTGACTCGGCGAAACAGGCAAAAAGCTGGCGGGCGGGAATATCCATATTGACGATCTTCATGATGCGCCAGTCAATGTCGAGCGAATGCTCGACAATGCCGCCATTAAGAACTTGAATGCCCGATCGCTGTACTTTGGTGGCAAGGTTTTTAGGGTAGCCACCATCGATCAACAGACAAGGCTGTTTCAATGTGGCTGGATCAATCTCCACGCCCTTGGGCATACTGGCGACCCAAACAATGATGTCTGCCTGCGGTAAGGCTTCTTGCAGGTCAAGAATTTTGCCGCGACCGAGTTCATCCTGTAGTACCTGGAGCCGTTCCTGATTACGCGCGATCAGCAAGAGTTCAGCCACATCAGTACGAGCGTTGAGCCAGCGGCAAACAGCACTGCCAATGTCGCCCGTTGCACCACAGACGGCAACAGTCGCTGTAGAAAGGTTAATGCCCAATGCTTGCGATGCTTGCTCAAGCTGACGGCAGATAATGTACGCCGTGTGAGTATTGCCTGTGGTGAAGCGCTCAAACTCCAACATGACGTTGCGAACTTGCCGAATTTGCTGCAAATTGAAGTTTTCAAAGATGATGGACGAAAAGCCACCCAGCGCAGTGATGTTAATACCGTGTTTCTGTGCGTGCGCCATCGCATTGATAATCTTGCGCGTAGCGGCTTTGATGCGACGGGCAGCCAGCATTTCAGGTAGAAAGCAGGATTCAACATATCGACCTTCGATCGTCTGTCCTGTAATGCTAGTGACCTTGATTGTATCGACGATTTGTGGAGGAGCGCTGCACCAAAAGTCAAGACCTTGGTTAGCGTACTCTGGGTACCCAAGCTCTTCGGCGACTGATTGAGCGTGTTCTAGACTTGTGAGATGACCAATTAAACCAAACATGAACAACTCTGCGAAACTAAGAGAATTTTGATGAAAGCGGCTTTACTAATGAGCAAACTCCGAAGAGCAATGAGAGATAGTGCCCAAAAATACCAATTTATACTCGACTTGAGTGGTGACAGCCTGAACTGCTCATGATGCGATTAGCTGCGGTGACTGGAGTGAACCGCGATCGCGGTTCACTCCAGCAAATGTTTGCGTTTAGAAGCATCACGAAGCTGGAGAGGAGCAGAACTCAACGCGATGTCGCTGATGCGACATCGCGTTGAAACGCACTCTTTAGAGACGAACCACTAAAGAGACGGATTATCAAACCGAACACTCAGCTTAGCTTCGTCTGAAGAAGAGGTTAAGCTGCCGAAAGACCGAGAGCAGACATCCGCATGATTTCACGAGTGCTAAAGCCAATGTTTTCCAAGGCTTCGCCATATTGAATCATGAAGTCTTCAACGAGAGACTCTTTTTCCATGCCAAGAACATGTGCATCCTGCTCTACCTTATTAAGCATTTGCCACACTAGCGGTAGATTCTGACGGTTTGCGGTTTCTAGTTCTGCCTTGGCGGTCTCAAAGTTTGCTTTCAACCATTCTTCGCCAAAGTTGAGGTGGCTATACTCTTCCTTGACGACCCCTTCAGTGATCTTGCGGGCAAAGTCATCGGCAACGGGAATGTAGATGTTGTAAGCCGCGATCGCAAAACATTCGATGATGAGCGACTGAATTAAGAGACAGGTCACAATGTTGTTCTGAGCCGCAGCAACCTGAAAGTTTTCATGCAGTTTGGAGAAGAACTCACGAGCAAACTCTAAATCGGGCGTGACCTTGAGATTGCGCCCACAAGCTTCAAAGCCTTTTTTGTGGCGATTCTCCATTTTTGCTAGGCTCAGCAATTGATCGTTTTGGTCTGGAAGCAGGTCAGCCAGTCTGATGTAGTTTTCGTTGGCTTCCTGCTCACCCTCGATCACGATCGCGTTAATACGACTGTAAGCATCTTTGTAGGTTTCACTGTAAAAATCAATTGCTGCACTAGCCTCAAGCTGCGGCATAAGTCTATTGTCTCCTCAAGAATGCAGCCGATAGTTGCTCGGCGTTGGGACGATTAGGGTAAGAAATGGATGCAATGCAACGAAAGTTTAGAATTCGTGCTTACATCACTTTAGCTCTTTCCTGTAAGGGATCGACCAATTAACCGAAGATTCGGTTCCCGCTCACGAAAACAGTGCTGTGGAATCCCTACCAGTCGTCTTTCCTTCGTTGCATCGGTTGGGGAAAAGCACAGTGAGTTAGAGGTACCGTAGTATTACTCTCATCTTTCTGGTTGCCGTCAGGGTCAGCAGATGTACTGCCGCAAGCTTCACAAGAAGCCGTAGCGCTCAGCTTTTTGCCAGCTTATTTTTTGCCAGCTTACTTTGTGCCCCATCGTTCACTTACCCAAGCTATGCTTCAGACCAGCACTAAATCACTGCCAATAAAGGGGTCAAGCAGCTTGCTTGAGATCGCCTCCATAATGTTGCTTGTAGCGGGTGCTGGTTTAGTGTTGCTGCCGCTCGGCATTGTTGCAGTCACCTCATTTACGTCAGCCACCACACAGACGGGTAGTGCCCCTGGCTGGACTTGGCAAAACTACCGTCAAGCGTGGCTCCAAGGAAATTTTCTGCTGGCATTTGCAAATTCTACCCTTGTGGCGCTGCTGGTGACTGGCGGACAGATTGTAACCTCTGCCTTAGCAGGCTATGCTCTGGCACGCTTGCAGTTTCGTGGCAGACAGGCGCTTTTGCTGATCATGCTGGCAACGCTGGTGATCCCGTTTCAGATGTTGGTGATCCCCATTTTTTTGGTGCTGAAGTGGGGGCACTTGATCAATACCTATGCGGCGTTGATTTTACCAACGATCGCCAACGGATTCGGTATTTTTCTGCTGCGACAGTACTTTCAGACGATTCCAGTGGAGCTGGAGGAAGCAGCGGCGATCGATGGCGCAAATCGATTCCAAATTCTTTGGCGCATCCTGTTGCCCCTGGCGCGTCCGGCATTGGTCACACTCTTTCTGTTCACCTTTATTGGTGAGTGGAATGACCTGTTCAAACCGCTCGTGTTTACGACGCGACCAGAACTGCAAACCGTACAGCTCGCGCTGGCATCATTTCAGGAGCAGTTTACAAACAACTGGTCGTTGCTGATGGCAGCAGTTGTGATTGCAACGCTTCCGGTGGTGGTGCTCTTTTTGCTCGGTCAGCGCCAGTTTATGCGCGGCATTGCAACGACGGGCATCAAGAGCTGAAGTAATGTCTAAGATTCAACGCTGTAGCTTGCTTCTCCGTAGGAGTAGGTTGGAGGTTCACGCACCATGCTCTGAGGTCTGCCCACAACACTTCAGAGCATGGTGCTTTGAGTTTTATTTGCGATCGCCTAAAGTGCAGCGGTGATCCACGATCGCAGCAATTCGTTTACTTGATCGGGCACCTCATCGTGGGGACAGTGACCCGCAAGCAGATAGTACTCGGTGAGTTGGGGCTGATACTGGCGGAACTTTTCGCCTCGCTCTCTAGCGTTAATCCAGGGATCGGCTTCGCCCCAGAGCATGAGCAATGGGCACGTGAGTTGACCGAGCAACACATCGACCTTTTCACCTTGAGGCGTGCGGAAGACCGAGGCAAAGACTTTGGGCGCACCCGGATCGCAGGACGGCTGGTAGATTTCCTCCACAAGTTGCTCTGTAACAGCCGTTTGGTCTAAGTAGACCTTTTCTAAGGTTTTGCGGATGAGTGCTTTCTGGCGCACATATTGAAATAACAGAAAACTCGCCCAATCTTGACGAAACAGTGTTTGCACCACTTTGCCCATTACCTCGCGGATGGGGTCGGGTTTGGTAGTGCCCTGAAGGTCGGTAAAGGGACCCGCACTGTTGACGAGCACCAGCCCTGCCGCCGACTCTGGGCGCTGAGCCGCGACGCAGAGGGCAGCATAGCCTCCCAGTGAATTACCGACCAAAACAGCAGGCTGACCGATGACCTGCGTAATAAAGTCATGAAGCTGGTCGCGCCATAAGTCGCCGCTGTACGCCCGATCGGGTTTAGCCGATCGCCCAAACCCCAAGAGGTCGATCGCCCAAACTTCAAACTCTTCGCTCAACCCGGCGATCGTCTTGCGCCAGTGGTCGGTAGACGCACCAAACCCGTGAATCAAGAGCAGGGGTGGACGTTGCGCTTGACGCGTTCCGGCTTTGACGTAATAGATCGGTTGTTGTTGCCACTGCCAGTATTGACCAGGCTTTGGAGGAGAAAGCGGAGGAGCTTGCATAAACAGAGTACGCGAATCACTCTGGTATTCTAACGCAATGTCCAACCCCTAAAGGCTTTCAGGAATTAGGCTTCGTCTAGAGGGACGTTACATAACCTCCCTCTAGACTATTCACCTACGCTGCGAGGGCTGGTTCTAGAGCTTCTGACATCTCAGTCGGCACACCGTCTTGGACAAGGGACGGGGATTGGCCCCTCTTTTGAATGAAGCTACCCACCATAGCGAGCATAGCGTTGACTTTGCGCGTCCGCCAGGAGTTGATCACCGCATCGACTTCGCCAGCAGGCAAACGTCGCCCTAACGCTTCTCGCAGATAGGCAGCGTGCCCCGTTTCGTCGCTGGCGACGCTGAGAATGCCTTTCTTGAGATTCGCGCTCACGGGTTCATCTTCTGGCAGCACGTTTGCCATGCGTACAAAGTCTTTGCTGGCATCCAGTTCTAGAATGTAGGTGCTTGCTAGAAAGGAAATCCAGTCGATCGCCTCTGGCTTTAACGCTTCCGGAGTGTAGCCTTCAAAGTAGGCATCAAAGAACGGATTGCGTTTTTTCTCACCGGATGTTTCTGCCGCTGGTTTAGGCACATTTTTGAAATCGATCACCTGTTTGTTGAGTTGCTTCAGGGCATGGGCAAAGATTTGCCCGTGACGACGCTCATCGTTAGCGTGGCGAGTCAGTCGTTCTGCCAGCCAGGTATCGCCTTCAGCAGCGGCACGATCGCGCAATGCTTCTAGATACGGAACCGAGCCGGATTCAGCCAGTTGTAGGCTTGCCAACGTGTTCGGGCGCGTGAGCGGGTCGCGCATGTTGCGGGCGGTGATGTACGCAGCAGCGCCCGAACCAACCAGATGTAACATTTGGGTGAAAAAGTTCATAGCTGTGTGAAGAAGAGCCTACAGACGACATCCTAACGCTGTTGGCTAAAATGAGCAGCGGCATGGCATACCGTTTTGAGTGGCAGCAGCAGCAGTCTTGTTGGTACGCTTAACAGGGGAAATTCAGGTTTGGGGTGTGAGGCGTTCGCCTTCTCAACAAAACATCAATCACTTTTGGGGGTTGCGGTGCGTTTGTTCAAAACCGTTGCCGGATTGCGCTGCTATCTCAACCGCTGTCGCTCCGGTCAACCTCTCTTCGATCGCTCAGCAACAGGCACATCAGCTTCGACAGAGGCAGCGGGTTCGATCGGGCTGGTTCCCACTATGGGATCACTGCACGCAGGGCATCTGAGCCTGATTCAAAAAGCACGTCGAGAGAATCAACTCATCGTGGTCAGCATTTTTGTGAATCCACTTCAGTTTGCACCCACTGAAGATTTTCAGCAGTACCCCCGCACGTTAGAGCAAGATCAGGCGCTCTGTGAGCAAGCAGGCGTGGATGTGATTTTTGCGCCGAGTGTGGGGGAGATGGGAGTCGGGAGTCGGGAGTCGGGAGTCGGGAGTTGGGAGTCAGCCATCAAAACTCAAAACTCAAAACTCTCTAGCAACGCGGCGCAAAGCGCTACTCAAAACTCTCTCCCTCTCCCCTACCCTACCCAAGTCATTCCCCCTGAAGCGATGCTATCAGTTCTGTGTGGTCGATCGCGGGTAGGGCATTTTCAAGGCGTGGCGACGATCGTGACCAAATTGCTGAACATTGTTCAACCGCAGCGCGCCTATTTTGGGCAGAAGGATGCTCAGCAGTTGGCAATGATGCAGCGACTGGTTGCAGACCTGAATCTGCCTGTGACCATTGTTGGTTGTCCCACGGTGCGTGAACCGAGTGGACTGGCATTCAGTTCGCGGAATCAGTATTTGACCGCAGAGCAGAGGGCGCAGGCAGCCGTTCTTTATCGCGGCTTACGTGCTGCTGAGCAGGCGTTTCGGTCAGGCGATCGGGTGAGTGAAATGTTGGTCAAAGCCGTTAAAACAGAGTTGGAAAGCATCCCAGCGATCGCCCCTGAATATATCGAACTTGTTCATCCCTCAACGTTGGAGCCTTTAGCTATGGTTGAAGAAACGGGCTTATTAGCCATCGCCGCTCGCGTGGGTGAAACTCGCCTGATTGATAATCTAGTGCTGTCTGCCCGGAAGCCCATTGTGGCGATCGATGGTCCCGCTGGTGCTGGCAAATCTACCGCAGCACGTCAAGCAGCGCAAGTACTCGATTTACTCTACCTGGATACAGGAGCGATGTACCGCGCGCTCACCTGGTTAGTCTTACAGTCTGGGATCGCCATTGACGATGAACCTAGCATTGCAGAATTGGTAAGTCAGTGTGAGATTGCTATCAGTGGTGAGCCAGCAGCCATTAGCGTTGCTATCGATGGTCAGGATGTAACACAGGTAATTCGGAGTTTGGAAGTCACGTCGAATGTGTCTGCGATCGCCGCTCAACCGATCGTCCGCCATGCACTGGTGCGCCAGCAGCGACGGTATGGCAAAGATGGTGGCATTGTCATTGATGGTCGCGATATTGGCACATATGTCTTTCCTGATGCAGAACTCAAGCTGTTCCTGACAGCTTCGGTGCAAGAACGGGCACGTCGTCGGCAGCAAGATCTGAAAAACCAGGGCAAAGACGAAATCGGTCTGGATGAGCTAGAGCAGGCAATTTACGATCGCGATCGCAAAGACAGCACCCGTGCCTTAGCGCCCTTACGTCAGGCAGAGGACGCGATTGAAATCCAAACCGATGACCTTAGTATTGCTGAAGTCGTCGATCGGATTGTGCAGCTTTATCAAGAGCGAACCACCGTTAGAGTCTAAAAGTACAGCCATCATTCTCAGCGCCCTTCGCACCTCTGCGGTACGATCTCTGGATACACTAAAAAGACCGATCAGTCTTAAGATCGAAAAATCTCATGTCCAAAGCCAGCGAAACCAGAGCCAAAATTATTCAGCAGGCGGCTGGACTGTTCAATCAACAGGGCTATGCTGGCTCATCCATGTCAGATATCATGCGTGTAACCGGGCTACAAAAGGGAGGTATTTATAACCATTTCAACAGTAAAGAAGAGCTTGCTCTGGAAGCTTTTGCTTTTGCTGTTCAGCTTAGTAGCAAAAAGTTCTTACAAGCGATACGGGGGAAGCGTACCGCGGTTGAAAAACTGCAAGCAATTCTGTGGGTTTATAGGCAGTTTATTGATGATCCACCTGTGCCTGGAGGCTGCCCGCTTTTGAATACAGCCGTTGAAAGTGATGATGCATATCCTATATTGCGCGATCGTGCTCAACAGGCAATGACTTCGTGGCGCAATCTTATTATTCGCATTATCAACAAAGGAATCGTGCAAGGCGAAATCCGCTTAGATGTTGAAGCCGATATAGTCGCAACCATTCTCATTGCTACACTCGAAGGCTCTGTCATGCTAAGCAAACTGTATGGGGATGCTGTGTATATAGAACGAGCGATCGCGCATCTTAACCAATACATCACCAGCGAATTAACCGTGCCAAACGAGTAGACTTCCACTCAAACTCTTTTTTGTTTGAAAACAGACCGATCGGTCTTAAAAACCCTATGAAGGAGTAATCATGCAATTGTCTAACCACCCATCAAGACCGCTAGAAGTCAAGCTTGAGATCCCTGTAAGAACGTATGATATTGATTTTGCTGGCATTGTCAGTAATATTGTCTACATTCGCTGGCTGGAAGATTTACGCATCAAACTGTTAGAAGAGCACTTCCCACCCATTCACCAAAAGGAACAAGCAATCTTTCCTGTCTTGTCTGAAACCCAAATTGTGTATAAACGTCCGGTTCGACTCTTTGATCACGTCGTTGGTCAACTCTGGATTAGCAACTTAAAGCGCTTAAAGTGGTCAGTGCAGGCAGAGATTTTGTGCAACAACGAACTAGCAGCAGTCGCAACTCAAACGGGAGCATTCGTTGATTTCAAAAGTATTCGTCCCGTTCCAATCCCAGATGAACTATCTCAAAAATTCTTAGCATACCAGCACGTGTTGTGAGCGATCGCTTCTACTTATGGTGCTAGACGATCGTCTTTTGCTCAAGCGATCGCAGATTTGAAAACATTAATTTACAGCGAAGGACGATCTTACTTTCATAAATTGGTATGGCGGTTTTCATCATTAGGAGAGTAACAGCAATGAGCGAACCAGTTTCGACTCGCGGTTTCAGACACCGCAGCAAAAGCACTTTCGATTGCTTCACTTAAGGCTTGATAGGTTCGCGCTCCCCAAGTTTTGAGCGTGTTTTTGACTTTTAACCAGAAGTTTTCATACGCCTTCGGCGGGGCGAAGCCCTACGGTGCAAAGGCAGGCGAGTATGGCGGTAAAGAGACGAGTCGTGCGCCAATGCCCTCAAGCAACGGTCGCATCACCGCCTCTGGATGGATCGAACAGTTCGCCATCACCACACAGGCTCCTGCCCATAAATTTGGCGCGCGTCGGGTCGCCACAAACGCCTCAAAGGTCAGCCCATCGAAAGCCCCAAGCACAGAGGCAGAAGCAACAACACCTGTGAGGCGCAAGCCCGCTACGAGCGCAACGTGCTTGCCCCGTTTGGGTTGCGCCCCCTGGGCACGGTCGCCCTTAAGTGCCCAAGCAAACAGCCGCATCGAGCCAAGATTCACGCCGGGTTCAGCAATGAAGACTAAAGCCTGCACCCGGACAGTTCTGATGGCATCCCAATAGTTGGCACGTCATGGTTGCATCCGCTCGCTTGCCTTCTCACTGGGATGAAGGGCTTTTTTTTTGCGCCTTAGAGGCAAACGCTGCATCACTCGGCACAGCGTCGGCTGACTCACAGGGACCTCAAGTTGCTGCTTCAACGCCTCACACAGTTCGCCTCAGGTGAAATCGTTCTTGGCTTCGACGAGCGCTTGCACAACCTGTACTTGCGCTTCATTGAGGCTTTTGGGACGAC
>JACMKO010000176.1 GCA_014380065.1 Leptolyngbya sp. ES-bin-22
AGTCATTGATAGCGTCAACTTGCTTAAGCGTGAGCCAAATTTCTGCCGTGTGATAAGCAAACGCTAACCCAAGATAATCAACTGCTTTGGTTGCGATCGCTGACTTGGACGAAGTGGCTGGTTCACCCTCAGAGCACTCAGCAGCGTCTACCTGTGCGTCTGTTGTCACCACAACCGCTGGCAGCAAGATTGCCTGACCATGAAGCTGATGAGCAAGCTGAGGTAAGGTTGGAACGCCTTGAAGAATCAAGCAATCAAGGCTTTGCTTTTCTTGTTCTACAAACGTAAAGAACTCATCGCTTGATGGTAGCAGCGTTACGAAATGGCGATCGTAATCCAGCCGTTGTGAAAGTGCCTGAGTCAGCGCTTCAGACTGTAGGAAAACGCCGATCGAGAGTTTGGAGCGTGGTGGGTTAGGTGGAGGATGGTTCAAAACAGTCTAAAACCTGGCATGTAAAAGCGGTGTTTTTATGGGTGCATTAGACTGCAAGCGTCTACCGAGCTGGTTCAGGAAGCTTTAGTTTTTCTTAAGATTTTAGCACTCAATTAATTATAGTTACAAACCAGTCTGACGCTGCCCTGCCAGCCTGATATGGAGCCATAATTGAGACGGGTAGCTTAGCTGGCAGACGCAATGCCTCACGCTTCTTGCTAGCCGTGATTCTACCTCGCTGATGTAGTACAGGTTATAGGGTTGGGTTTACTAAAGTAAGCTGTTTCATCAGTCCGTTGTTTGTGTTCAACCGTTGCGCCGATCGGCAGTCGCCTCGCTGTAACGTTGCCTGCTTTGTGTCATCGTTCTCTCAGGCAAGCGTTTCATGGTCTTAAGCTCTCGTCTCCAAGCCTTTGTTGAGCCTGTACTCCGGTGCTCCGTAGGCGCACGTCTGACAGAAGCGTTGGCAATATTAGGACAGGCGACTGGCAATGCTTCCATTGACGCGGCGCGCGATCGCTTAGTGCTAGTCGATGAGCAGCAACACCCGATCAGTTGGGTCACGGCGCGACATTTGTTGCATCACCTGGTTGCATCCGGGTTGCTGGGTCAACTATCGATAGCGCAGAGTGGTGCTCGTCAGGTTGCCGCAGACTTACCCTTGCTAGACATTACACCCTCGATCGTCG
Organism: Leptolyngbya sp. ES-bin-22; assembly: GCA_014380065.1. Lineage (GTDB taxonomy): Bacteria > Cyanobacteriota > Cyanobacteriia > Leptolyngbyales > Leptolyngbyaceae > Stenomitos. Next base: position 1,123 of record JACMKO010000176.1, read on the forward strand.
AACCGCTGCTGGTCTTTGAGGCTGCTTTGGCAATTGATGCCTTCTTGCCGCACCTCCAGAACCAACCCCATGCCTGTTATGCTCTGGTAGACACCGACGGTCGCTTCTTAGGTCTGTTGGATAGTCCACGACTCCTGCAATTTTTAACAACGCACTCGACGCTATTGACGGCAAACGTCGCTCTGCAAGCGGTGTCTGCACCGCATGAGCCATCCCGTTCATCGCCATTAAACCCGCTGCTGCGTGAACTACTGGAACATTTGCCTTTGCCGGTCATGCTACAGACCCGTGACGGGCAGGTGTTAGCGCAAAATTCCATCTGGCGTACTCAAATTAGTGAACTACTTGATCCCACCTGGCTCCGCGAGGAAGTGGCGGCACTGTTGGAGATGCCATTGGTCGAGCCGTCTGTCGTGGCCTCGCAGACACCTGATCGTCCAGTGTGGTCACCCTTAGAGTCACCCTCTACTGACACAGCTCAACGTGAAGTTTGGGCGGCACGATCGCTACTAGCCCCTACCGTCTTAGCCGCAAACGCTGGAGCGATAAACTCAGAAACACGTGACTCAGGCAATGACACGGTGGCAGTGTCGTTGCCTCCAGTTGGAGTTAGTTCGTGTCAATTGGGAGCCAAACCAGGTACCTGTATCTGCGTTTGTTCGCTTAAGGGTGGGCAAGAGCGAGTTTTACAGTTTGTGCGCATTCCGTTGGGTACATTGTCTTCACAGGCTGCGTTAAATTTGGGCGATCGGGCACAGACGTTAGCAACAGTCGTTGAAACGCAATTCATCCAAGAGCCAGCTTCTCCCTCGCAGTTGTTTCGGCTAGCTGCCCTACTATCCACCATTAATGACGGTGTTCCCACAGTTCAGGATACTGAGGCTAGCAGCCCACAAGATGCCACTCTCTGGGTTGAACCTGCTTCTGACAATTTGCCCCCTGCCTCTGAAGAGCTTTGGCTGATCCTGGCGCAGGATGTGACTGAACAGCAGCAGTTAGCCAGAGAACTGACTGCCAAAAATGCTGACTTGATTCAGCTCAATCGACTCAAAGATGAATTTCTTGCTTGCATTAGTCATGAACTGCGTACCCCTCTCACAGCCATCTTAGGGTTATCTAGCTTATTAAAAGACCAAACGCTGGGCGCTTTAAACCAGCGTCAAGTTCACTACGCACAGCTGATCCACCAAAGCGGTCGTCACTTGATGGCGGTAGTGAACGATATTCTGGATCTGACTCGTATGGAAACCGGGCAGCTAGAGCTGGTTTTAGCGCCAGTCGATCTTGCAACTGTCTGTCAACGTGCGTTTAAGCAGGCGCAGCAACTGCAAGAGAGTAACCACGCAGCCGAGTCAGAGCCTGCCCAGCCAACATTTTCGCTGGCATTGGAACCTGGTTTAGGGCTGTTGATGGCTGACGAGCAGCGTCTACGACAGATGCTGGTTCACTTGCTTTCCAATGCGCTCAAATTTACGGAATGCAATGACCCGATCGGTCTCAAAGTGGGTCGCTGGGGTGGATGGATTGCCCTCACTGTTTGGGATACAGGCATTGGTATTCCCGCTGAAAAACAGCATTTGATTTTCCAAAAATTTCAGCAGCTAGAAAACCCTCTCACACGCCGTTTTGAAGGTACAGGTTTGGGGTTAGTGCTCACGCAACGTCTCGCACGGCTGCACGGTGGCGATGTTACCTTTATCTCTCAAGAAGGAGAAGGCAGCCAGTTTACCATTCTGCTGCCGCCCAAGCCACCGGGAACTTATGCCTCTCAAGCTTCTGTTGAGGCAGATCAGAGCCTAGAAGCGTCCAGAAGCAGCGAGGCTGCCCGATCGCCCAGCGCCCAAGCACTAGCGCACCAGCCGATGCTGGGGAGACCGCCTGCGTTGCCGACTGGTGGCTATGCGCTGGGCGTTTCTGCCTTGCACCGTAGTCAGTTAGTGCTCATTGTGGAAGCCGTGCCTCAGTTTATCGAGGCACTTTCCGATGAGCTAACGGGTTTAGGCTATCGTGTAGTGATCGCGCGCTCGGGCACTGAAGCGTTAGAAAAAGCGCGTCGCCTACAGCCGTGCATCATTTTTCTCAATCCGGTGCTGCCATTACTGTCTGGTTGGGATGTTTTGACCTTGCTCAAATCGAGTTCAGAAACTCAACAGATTCCAGTGGTGGTCATGGCGACAAAAGTTGATGAAGAGCAAGCACGCCAGCGGCAGGCAGACAGTTTGCTGAGCCTACCCATCCAACCGAAACCGCTTCAAAAATGCCTTCAGCAATGGGTGGTCGATCGACAAGAAGCAAAGCTGAATCCCTATCCTGCTGCTGTTCTGACCGTTTTGCGGCTCAGCTCCGGTGTTTGGGCACAGCCTCAACCCAGCCCTGCTGCTGATCTGGATGCGCTGTTGTATGCGTGCCAATACCGCATCCTGGAGGCAGACGATTTAGAACAGGCAGAACTGCTGGCACGGGTTTGGAAGCCCAATGTTGTTTTACTAAACGGTGTTTTAGCCGATGCAGCCGCCTATTTTCGGCAGTATCGCCAACACATCTTTCTGGCTTCGTTACCGCTCGTCACGATCGACCAGGCAACCTCACAGGCAGCAAACCAGGCACAAGGATTACTGGTCTTTCCTTGTCTGTCTGCACCTAGCGCATCCTCTACAATCGACCCAGACCTTGAAACATCGGCTCTCCTACAAGTCATCCAGATTGCGGCTGGCTATGCATGGCAACCCTTAGTGCTGGCATTGGATGTTCTCACCCTGCCGATGTCACTGGAGGCTCAAAGCCCAGACGATTTGTCAGCACGTGTCCTGGATAGCTTTCCAAAAGAAACGGAGTGGCTGCAAGCGTTAATACAATACCTGCACACAGCAGATTTGCGCGGCTCGATCGGTCGCTGTTGGCAAGAGGTGCTTCAGCAGCTAGAGTCCCATAGCGTCGATGTGTTGCTCCTTTGTTGGACGGATGCGATCGCGCCATCGTTCACCATTCCCATGCTGATTGCCCTCCAGCAGTTACACAAACGACCGCCCATCCTGGTACTAGATCATCGCAGTCATCACAAAACCGCTACTTCAGAGTCGATCGCGCCTCTGCCAGAAGCACTCAGACAAATCGCTACTCAAGTACTGCCTGCATCACAACCAATGCCAGCCCTGTTGAGCCAAATTCATCAAGCGATTAAAGCGAGCAAGCAGTAAATAGGTGATTTGGCTTGGATGTAGGATGGGTAAAGCCGTTCCGGCAGATCAGAAAAGCGAGAGCGTAACCCGCGCTGTTAAACAGTTGTAGGCTTGATGAAGCGATTGCCGCATCTTACAATTAAATGCGACTTCCTACTTATTAGATCCGTAAGTTTTCTGTGACAGTCTCTTAAAGCCTCTGTGATTTTATAGCAATAGACAGATGGGTTAGGACGGGGTGCAGGGGTGGAACCCCTGGCTGGGGGCAACGCCCCCACACCCCCTTTGATCCCCATGTCCTATAACGTTGTGACGATCGCTATACTGAAAAACGCGGTCGATCGACTTGATTAAGGTGATTGCTCCGTCTTGCGGTAAGTGAGGCTCTTGGAAGGAGAGCACGATCGTGTATGGTGCACCTTTCAGCGCCTGACAAGTAGCTTGGAAGCAAGGATAAATTTACTGTTTGAAGCTGAAAAGCCACTGCCCGTTTTTGCCAGGGAGGAGCGATCGTCCTGTCAGAAGCACAAGCTCTTTGTTTAGCCCTTGCAGAATGACCAGCCAACCAATGCCTTGGATGACGACCAAGACCACTATCCATCCATTCTTCTGTGAGTGCCGTGAGGCACTTGGGACGGCGGCAGCGAGAGTTGGTTTGGAGGCTATAGAAGTTGTAGGGGCTATAGAGCCTGTGGAAGTTGCAGTCGGCGATGGCAGCACGGGCATCGTTGGCTGCAAGGTCGTTCGCGACGACTGTGACAATGGTACGGACCCTAACTGGGTGATTTCGTAGTTAAGTTGTGCCCAACTGCTGGCTTCTACAACGCCATCAGCCACAAGCCCATTTGCTTGTTGAAACTGCATTACTGCGGCTTGAGTTTGGGATCCAAAGTTGCCGTCCTTTGCTAGCGGATAGCCTAATCGAGCTAACCGGGCTTGTAGTCGAACAACCACTACTCCTTGACTGCCACGCTTTAGGACGGTAGCAGGACTGGACTCACGCGATCGCGCTGACCACTCGACGGCGATTGCCGCATCTGGTACAGCGGCGTTAGACGCTTTGGTTAGTTGCCGTGGCACCGTCGGCACGCTCAAAAAGGGTGCAGCATCCGGTTGAGGTGCTTTTACAGGCAGTTGGGCAGGCTGAGGTGAGGAGGGAGGACAACCAACACAGGTGACCAATAACAAGGAAGCGGGAATAACCATAAGGGCAATGGGGGTGACTATTTGTAATTAGCCATCGTTGGAAGCAAGAAGAGCAGTGCTTGGTCGATCCATCCCTGTGCGTCTTATGACGGATCAAGGTTCATCGGCTCCTTGAGATCACTTCATTTAGCTCTCTGGGCGACCTGCTAAACTATCGGTCTCATGCGGTCTCAGGGTGAAACCTTTCATCCAATGCTTGAGCGAAGGCTTACTTTCATAGTTCTCAAGTTAATAGCAAAATCCCTGAGATTGGCATAAAGCCTTGGTAAAGCCTCTGTGTTCGTTTTAACAATGCAGCCGATCGCGCTCCTTCAGCTAGCTGTACGCATGCTTCCAGGTAAAGGTCAGTCAGCGAATGCCGTTAAAGCAATGAGACCCTTGTATGCTGGCTAGCCAGCATACAAGGGTCTTTAAGCACTTTAGGTGCGTTTACTGGCAAACAGGCAAAGCTTGTGTGAGTGCGTTAGCAGCTAGACTGCCTGAAAATAAGCCTCTAACGCTTCCGAACCGCCAATGAGCTTGCTATCGATAAAGACCTGAGGCACGGTCGTTGCGCCCGCTATAGCCAGCAGAGAGCGAGTTGTAAAATCCTCGCCCAAAACCAGTTCTTCGTAGTCCAAACTGTGCCCTTTGAGCATTGCCTTAGCTTTAGCGCAAAACGGACAACCAACTTTGGTAAAGATCGAGACGCATTTCGGCTTGGCGGCTTCTGGGTTAATGTAGCGTAACATCGTGTCAGCATCCGACACTTTGAAGGGATCGCCCGGCTCTTCTGGCTCAATGAACATCTTGTCAATCACGCCATCTTTGACCAGCATGGAATAGCGCCACGATCGCTTTCCAAAGCCCAGATCTGTCTTATCCACCAATAAGCCCATCCCATCCGTAAACTCGCCATTCCCATCTGGGATCAGTTTAATGTGGTCGGCTTCCTGATCTTTTGCCCACTCATTCATCACAAAGGTGTCATTGACCGAAAGGCACATGATGTCATCCACACCATTGTCCTTAAATGCCTTCGCTAAAGCGTTGTAGCCTGGCAAATGGGTCGAAGAGCAGGTCGGCGTAAAGGCTCCTGGCAGCGAAAACACAATCACCGTTTTGCCAGCAAACAGTTCATCAGTCGTGACATCGACCCACTCGTTGTGCTGGCGCGTCCGAAACGTAACGTTAGGAATCCGTTGTCCTTCTCGATTAGGCAGCATGGCGATCGCTCCTCGGCTCTTGATGATTCTAGTTGTTCCAGCTAAGCGTAGTCGTATTGAGTACGACTGGTCAAGATTCTTAGCTTTATAGCCACAAGGTTAACGTGACTAGAATCAAGACAGGCTTGATGATCGGTGCTCATTGCTACCCTTGAAACAGCCTCTAAAGCTTAAGCCTGACTATTTCGATAAGAATTCAATTTTGGGGATGAGTGGATCTTGAACAACCCCAACGCCGGTAAAGCTCCAACGTTTAATCAGATGATCAATTTGCGTCCCAGGTATCGACTCTACCGTGAAGCGATCGACAACCCCTGACGCATGGGTATTGAGATAGCTTAGCGCATCAAAATGCTCACGAAATAAGAGCAAAAAACTTGCATCTGGGCGTTGGTTCTCGTTTGTTTTTTCCCCTTTGTGTGGATGTGCCACTAAATAACTACCATCGGCTCTCGATCGAATCAGGTAATAGGCTTGGGAAAACATAGCAGAAAAGCTGGTGGGTTTTTAGTTGATAGCTATTGGCTGTTGCTGTTGAATAAGAAGCTTAACGTAAAGTATTGAAGTTTCACGACTCCCAGAGGGTGTTTGAAAAGCATCCAGCGGTTAAAACCGCGACTAAAAACACAAAGTCCGCCTACGCGGACTACAGAAAAGCCAGGGTTTGATCCACTTGCGGAGTCAAGTTATAGCCCTTCGGGGATGACTGAGTGCCAAGCACTCGCTTCACAGCGAACGCTAGTGTTCGCTTAGCTGCGACTTTAGTCGCCAGACTACAAGGAGCTGGACTTCTAACGCATCCTCTCATTTTTAAGAGGAAAAGCAACAGGTGTAGGGAAGATTTTCGTCGGTAAAAGGGGAGTAACCGCTAATAGCTGAATGACTAAAGATTACTTTTTAATGGATCTAAAAACTAACAGCCAAAAACCAGCCACTTTAACTTAATTGGCTTCTTCCAGCTTAATGCGAGGATCGACCACTTTGAGGAGCAGGTCTGCTAGCAAGTTGCCGACGATGAGCATCACAGCACCCATCATCAAGCTTGCCATCACGAGGTAGAGATCCTGCGCCTGTACAGCTTGCAAGATGAGACGACCTAAACCGGGCCAGTTGAAGAAAAATTCGGCAATGAAGGCACCGCTGAGCAAGCTGGCAAACTCAAAGCCAAGGAGAGTAATGAGCGGGTTGATCGCGTTACGTAGGGCATGAATGTAAATCACCTTGTTCTCTGGCAGACCTTTCGCACGGGCGGTTTGAATGTAGTCTTGCCGCAGCACGTCCAAAAGTTCGCCACGGGTAATGCGCTGAAGTCCGGCGAAACTGGTGATGCTGAGAGCGATCGTCGGCAGAATCATGTGCCAGGCGATGTCGATAATTTTCCCCAGGGGGACGAGTTCATCATGATCGATGCTGGTCATGTCGCCAACGGGAAAGAGCGGCGAGGTATTTTGGGCAAGGATGAGCAGCAGCAGCGCCGTAATAAAACTAGGAAAGCCTTGCCCTGCGTAGCTCATGACTTGCAGGAGACGATCGCTCCAGCGATTTTGATTGACCGCACCAATGATACCCAGCGGAATGGCGATCGCCCAGGTAACAACTAAGGAGGAAATTGCCAGCAATAATGTTGCCGGAACCCGCTCCCAGAGTAGCGATGCAACTGATCGCTGGTAGACAAAGCTGGTGCCAAAATTACCGCGAGTGACGATTTGCCACAGCCAGAGAAAATATTGCTCAAACCAGGACTTATCTAAACCAAACTGCCGCCGAAGCTGTTCGATCCGTTCGGGTGAAATTTTAGGATTTTCTTTCAGCGTATCCAGGTAGTCGCCAGGAGCAAGCTGAATGATGACAAAGCTCAGGGCAGAAGCCAGTAGCAGCGTTAAGAGCGCTTGCAAAATCCGTTTAACAACGTATGTAAACGTTTCGCTGGTGAAGAACGTGGTCAGCGTGTCAATGCCTGACTCTAGCGTGCTGCGATCGGATGTAGTCATATTTCTAGCTGGTAGCTGATAGCCATCAACGTATCAATCATCCTAATACTCAACGAGTGTGACGATCGGGACTTGTGGCAGACGATCGCGTCCGTGCAGGTCTTTTAGCTCAATGACAAACGCAAAACCAATTAACTGACAGCCAGATTGCTGTACCAGCTTTGCGGTAGCGTTTGCGGTGCCGCCTGTCGCGATTAAGTCATCCACAATGAGAATGCGACAGTCGGGGGGATGGAGGGCATCCTGATGCACTTCCAGGCGATCCATGCCGTACTCCAACTCGTATTCGATGGAATGGACAGCAGCAGGCAGCTTGCCGGGTTTGCGAACGGGAATGAAGCCTGCGCCCAGCTTATACGCTAGCGGTGCGCCAAAGATGAAGCCGCGTGATTCCATCCCGATGATGAAATCGGGTGCAAAGTCTGCACATTTTTCTGCCAGCGTGTCAATGGTGTAGCGCAAGCCGTCAGCGTCACGTAAGAGGGTGGTGATGTCTTTAAAGAGAATCCCTGGCTTGGGAAAGTCTGGAATTTCGCGAATGAGAGCCTGAATATCCATGATGCTGCAAGAAAATTGATGGTTAAGTGGACGTAACGTAGTTACCAATTGCGGTTACATCTCAGATCTCCAGCTTCTTAAAGAAGCCGGGGATCTCACAATGGGCAATCATCTTAAGAGTCACCTAGACAGATTATCAGCTTAACCACGATCGAGTGTATGCGATCGCACTCGCAGTACTGTAGTTTAGGGTTGCTTTGGCTGATTGTGACGTGTGTTACGGCAAGAAATGCGGCTAAGATTGGCTAGATTGTTCATAGTCTGGTGAACGATACGTTGCAGCAATTCTGGATACCGTTGTGAAGTACTTTTTTCTATCGGATGGCTGGACGATTGGTAGAGTTTGGGAGCTTGGAGGGCTGTGGAATGAAAGTGCGTGGAGACGCAAGCCACAGATTAGCCAGATTAATCTTTGCGCCTGGGAGCAAGGCGAGAAGCTCTGGCTCTACCGCGTTGAAGCAGCGGTGTTGATGGTTGAGGTTAAACCGACTGATCCGGCTCTGGTTGATGCGGCGACCCAAGCGATCGGTCAGGTCGTCCTGAAGCGTCTCATCACGGCTGATCAAGCAATTGAGCGGCTCTGTGCCGCAGAAGCGTATCAGCCTGAAGTGCAGCCACGCTAACGTCACTAGAAATTATTTTTCACAGTTGATTGTGGTGTAGCGATCGGCTGGCGCAACAGCGTGACCCGACGGCTATCGACCACCATTGCCCAAAAGCCACGATCGGTCAGCGCTTGTAACGTTGAATTTGCAAGGCTTTGATCGGTGGTATGCACTGCTAGCAGATACGGACGCTGGCGATAGGAAGCCAGCCCAATGTCTTTGCCTACAAGCTGCTGCACCTGCGTTGCTAGTTCTGGTTTGCTAAAGTAATCCACTAAGACGGCATAGCCTCCGCTTAACATCTGGGGATTGTACGATCGCACGTCCCGCGAGGGCGAGCGGACGACACTGGTTCCAGTTGGAGAGGGCACTGTTGCGGTGGGCGTGGGAGAGGTTTGGGCTGCGGGTTCAGAAGGACGTGCCACGAAGGCAGACAGCCCGATCGACTCTCGCATATACTTTGCCCAGGCGTTAGCTGCTTCAGCCGTTGTAAACCCACCGACTCGTGTCACTACATCATTGAGATAGTTACAAACGGTCACGGTTGCATTGGGCGGTAGGCTACGGCGAACCTGCTCCTGGCTTTCAGGGGTTTTGCTGACGACGAGCAGTAGGTATTCGCCCGCGATCGGGGGTTGACAGTCGGCATAACTCGCTTGAGCAGGCGTATCTGATGCAGGCGGTGCCGGAGGAATTTGAGCCGCAACGCGGGTGGTAGCCGCTAAACCGATGCTAGCCAGGAGCAGCAAACCGAGCCAAGAGGGGTGTCGAGCAATCTGAGACATGAGCTTTATTGAGAGGGTTGAACTGGTGATAAACCTCTCCTACCGTTGGGAAGCCGACTTAGCATTCTTCACTCTCAATGAAGATTAAGAAATGGCTGCTAAAGAGGCTAAGGGCTGCGGAATTGTTTCAGAAGGAGCCTGAAACTCACCTGTAATCACAAATTCCAGCCGCAGTTTCAACCAGGTAATGAACTGAGGATTGGTTGAAATGATAGCACTCGCAGGCTGAGGGCACTTGGCTTTAATTGCTGTTAGTGCGGGTGCATCCAAGAAAGCGGGTTCGTTGACAAGCCAGAAGTCAATGGCTTTCTCTTGCTCGTGGTAGTGCCGGGTTCGCTCTTTGAGGATTTCGTCGATCGGTTCTTCTTGGGTCAAAAAACGCTGGCTGGCGAGGACGTAGTAGTAGGTTTGCATGGTGAAGTGGGATAAGTTTTGAGTTTTGAGTTGGAGGAGTAGAAGGAGAGTTTTGAGGTGAGGCGGACGGTCGAGTTTCAAGCCGCAGAAAAGAAATAGGTCTGGTGGTTAAACCCGCATCGGTAGGAACGAAGCCCATACACATGGACTCATGCGTCAACAAAAGAGTTCATAGTCTGGGCATAACGTTTTGCCTGGGTTGCTGTGACTTTTCTACGACTCTAGTAGCCAAAGCAACACCGATCTAGGTTTCTCAAACATTTCCATTAACTCATAACTCAAAACTCATAACTCAAAACTTTTCACAACTCGCCTCGTATGGCTTGTTTCATCTCTCGGACGGCTCGTTCTAAGCCGATGAGGATGGCGCGGCTGATGATGGTATGACCGATGTTCAGTTCTTCCATCCCTGGGAGGCAGGCGATCGGATAAACGTTCCAGTAGGTGAGTCCGTGTCCAGCGTTGACGCGCAATCTAGCGGCGATCGCTCGTTCGCACCCGTCTTTCAGAATGGTTAGCTCCTTAGCGCGACTGGCTTCCGTTCTGGCTTCGGCATACTGCCCCGTATGCAGTTCAATGAACTGGGCGTGCATGGCTCCGGCAGCGTCAATCTGCCGGGGATCAGCGTCGATAAAGAGACTCACCGGAATGCCAGCCTCTTGCAGAGTGGTAACGATGTGCGTCATGCGATCGACCTGACCTGCAACATCCAAGCCGCCTTCGGTCGTGATTTCTTCGCGCTTTTCAGGTACGAGGGTCACATAGTCAGGCTTGATGTCGAGGGCGATCGCGACCATCTCATCGGTTGCAGCCATCTCCAGGTTCAAGTGGGTGCGCACAGTTTCCCTCAACAAGCGCACATCCCGATCCTGAATATGTCGGCGATCTTCGCGCAAATGGACTGTAATGCCATCGGCACCCGCCAGCTCTGCAAGAAAAGCCGCCGCAACGGGATCAGGCTCCACAGTCCGTCGTGCCTGCCGTACCGTTGCAGTGTGGTCAATATTAACGCCTAGTGTTGGCAAGCGATTGGCTCCCAGAGTTTATGCACCAGCCTTATTTTATCGTCAGGGCTTGCGCGTTGGGCGAGGAGTGGAAAATTGAGCGCGATCGTCCATGAACTCAGAGCCCAGCTTTCTTGCGAAGGATTGAGCAGATCTCCTCTACGCTTGTGAAGAAGGCATCTCCCACAAACCTGAGGCTGGCAACTGCGCGCTGACCCGCTTCCTCATTACCTGCTCCACAAGCATCAGTAACCATCACAGAGATGTAGCCCAAGTCGGCAGCATGGCGAATCGTTGGCTCAATGCCAATTTCAGTGGCTACACCCACAATGATGACGGTTTGAATGCCACAGTCACGCAAGGCAATGTCGAGCGGAGTACTCTCAAAAGCAGACATCGTGATCTTGTCAAAAATTGCCTCCGAGGGCAGCGGTGTGACTTCAGGAATTAATTGAAAGCCCGGTGCGTCACGCAAAAACCAAGGCTTCACATCATCACTCGACGTAACTCTCTGCCATACCTTTGCTGTTTTGAGTTGAAAAACACCTGATAACTCTTTAGGCAGTGACATGTGGCGCATAAAGAAGACGCGCAGACCCACTTCTCGCGCTGCTTGAAGCACCTCTACAACCTGTGTCTTGATCGTCGCTCCGTGACTTAATTGGCTAAAAATGCCGATTTGCATGTCGTAAACTAGCAGAGCAGTGCGATTAAGCTCACAGGCATCGTCTAAATTTTCAGGAATTTCTAACCCAAATGCCTTTTCCATTGTGCTTGACTCCTGAACTTACTTCTAAAACGTAGCAGGTTGATCGGCTATCAGGTTCAAGTAAGTCCAACTAATAGCCATGAGTGGATTCTAAGGAAAGTCAACGGATGGATCGATTGAATTTGCAAGTTTTCCAGCAGTTTTGGACGATCGCCAAAGCCTACTGGGTTGGTGAGGAAAAATGGCAAGCCAGAGGACTGCTGCTGGGAGTGGTGCTGTTCTTGCTGGCATATACCGGGTTGAGCGTGGTGCTGAACAACAAGCGAGGAGTGTTGATTTCAGCCCTTTCTGCTAAGGATGAAGCGCGCTTTTGGGAAACGGTGGTGATTTTTATTGGTGTGCTAGTCATCTATGCACCGCTGCTGGCAGGCTACCGTTATCTGCGCGATCGCCTCAGCTTGCAATGGCGGCGCTGGCTGACGAATCGTTTTGTAGACAACTACTTTGGCGATCGCGCCTATTACAACCTCAGCACCTCGGATGTAGACATTGACAATCCCGATCAGCGCATTGCAGAGGATGTGCGGAGCTTTACCCAGGAATCGCTGTCGTTTTTGCTGGTGCTCGTGGAATCGGTGCTGGCGGTTATTGCGTTCAGCGGAGTGCTTTGGGGCATTTCTCGACCGCTGGTAGTTTTCTTGTTGCTTTACGCGATTGTCGGGACGCTCGTTACAACCGTTGTGTTCGGCAAACCGCTGGTGCGGCTGAATTTTGAACAGCTTAAGAAAGAAGCGAACTTTCGCTTTAGTCTGGTGCGGATTCGGGAAAATGCGGAGGCGATCGCGTTTTATCGTGGTGAAGAGCAGGAAGCCAGTCAAGTCAAACAGCGGTTTCTCGAAGTGTTTGACAACGTGAAACGGCTTCTGCTTTGGGAACTGAACTTGAACGTGCTGACCAATGCCTATGAGTTCATTCCCTTCGTTCTGCCTGCGCTGGTTGTCGCTCCCGCCATTTTTGCGGGTGAGCTTGAGGTGGGCAAAGTCAGCGAAGCACAAGGCGCGTTCATCCGGGTCTTTTTCTCGCTGAACTTGGTCGTTGCCCGCTTCCAGGAGTTGACCACGTTTGGCGCTGGCATCAATCGTCTGTACACCTTTGCTGCCTTTCTAGAACAGACGGAGCCGGACGAGCCAGAAGCACCGCCTCAGCCGATCATCCAAACTGTCACTGCCGATCGCCTCGCACTAGAGCATCTGACCCTGCAAACCCCAAACTATCAGCGGACGTTAGTTGCAGACCTATCGGTTGAAGTGGTCACGGGACAAGGGCTTTTGGTGATGGGAGCCAGCGGGTGCGGCAAGAGTTCCTTACTGCGAGCGATCGCGGGATTATGGGATTCGGGTAGCGGTACGATCGTTCGTCCCGACGCAGACAAAATTCTCTTTCTACCGCAGCGTCCATACATGGTGCTAGGCACCTTGCGCGATCAGATTCTCTATCCCAACACGCACATCGAAGCTGATGACCAACACTTAAAGCAAATTTTGGCGCAGGTAAATCTGGCGGATTTGGATGAACGCTTTGGGGACTTTGACGCAGAACGAGACTGGGCAGATGTGCTGTCGCAGGGAGAACAGCAGCGGTTGACCTTCGCTCGGTTACTGCTGCAAAAGCCGCCTTACGCCATTCTCGATGAAGCCACGAGCGCTCTGGATAGTGATAACGAGGAGCGGCTGTATGAGCATTTACGGGCGATCGGCACCACGTTCTTAAGCGTGGGACATCGATCGACGCTCACTCAATACCATCAATCTGTCTTGGAGTTTTCGCAGGATAAGACCTGGAACATACAGATACAGACACACTCAACACGATCAGTGTAAGTAGCGCGATGGATCGATGGGTTGACTCCTTGCCTCAGCCCTGAGACCTCCATCCCCTGCCCGCAAGGCAAACGGCTTTAAGCCTTAGTAAAATTGATCATTGCTCGGTCTTCAGACATAGTGCGAGAATGCTGTGATGCCCATCTTGCTGCCCTTCCTCAACTGTTGCAATGTCTGCCAATCCTCTCTTGCTACTCGACTATGAACCGTCTCTTGAACGCCTGGGCGATGATTACTACGATCTAGTCACAGCGGCTGACTTCCCCGCGCACATCCTGCGGTTTCGCAATAACGATCTGTTGCCAAAGCTGGGGTTACAGCCACAGTCGGTCAGCGATGCAGATTTTGTAGACGCGTTTGGCAAGTTTCAAGGGTCGCGTCCCTTTTTAGCGCTGCGCTACCACGGCTATCAGTTTGGTGAATACAACGCGTTTTTGGGCGATGGTCGAGGTTTTTTGTACGGTCAGGCGCGGGGCACCGCTGGAGCGCTCTATGATCTAGGCACAAAAGGATCGGGCACAACGCCCTATTCCAGAGGAGGTGATGGCAGGTTGACGCTGAAGGGTGGTGTGCGTGAAGTGCTGGCAGCCGAGGCGTTGCATCGTGCTGGGGTAACCACCTCTCGCTGCCTGAGCTTGGTGGAAACGGGGGATTCGCTGTGGCGGGGTGATGAGCCGTCACCCACGCGATCGTCCGTCATGATCCGGATGCAGCAATCCCACATCCGCTTCGGCACCTTTGAGCGCTTGCACACGCTCGATCGCAAAGATCTCATCGCCATCCTGCTGGATCATGTAATCGAGGTCTACTATCCGCATTTGTGGGGTGAGAGCGATCGCTACGCGCTGTTTTACGCTGAGCTGGTACAGCGGGTAGCTGAGTTGACGGCACAATGGATGTCGGCTGGCTTTTGCCATGCTGTGCTCAATACAGACAACATGGCGATTACGGGCGAAAGCTTTGATTATGGTCCGTTTGCCTTCATTCCCACACTTGATCCAAGTTTTACCGCCGCCTATTTTGATCACTTTGGACGCTACAGCTACGGCAGACAACCTGCCATCTGTCGCTGGAATTTAGAGATGTTACAACGTCCTTTAGAGCGGGTCATTTCGTCCTCTGATTTAGAGGCAGGATTATCGACGTTTGATCAGCATTATGAGCGCATGTACCGTCAACGGATGCTGTCTAAATTGGGCTTTGAAGCCTTGGATAATTCAGAGTTTGATGACCTACTTAAATTGACCTTACAGCTCTTAAAAGAAACGCAGGTTGGCTATCACAGTTTCTTTGCAGAGCTTGCCCAACAGTTTGCAAATAATTGGCGAGAGGATGTTGGTAATATTTTCAGCGCGGCAAGTGTTTCATTGGGTGCCTTTGCAAACCTTTGGGATACCTGGAAGAACAGCTATTTCAATCTTTTGCTGAGTTCGCCAGCAGTGGAAATGGACGCGATCGCCCAACGCCTCCGTCATCACAACCCAACCACCACACCCTTACGACCAGAGATCGAAACAGCATGGGAGGCGATCGCGCAAAAGGACGACTGGACAGTTTTTGATGCTTTGCTACAGCAGGTTCAAGCGAAATGAATCGAGCGCGATGAAAGACCATCCTTTAGTGCCACCCCAGTTATCGACACCGCGACTTTTAGTACGGTTGGCAGCCAAGCGCGATGTGTATGAAATTGCACGTTACTATCGTACCAATCGAGCGTTTCTAGCGCCCTTTGAACCTACACGCTCGAACGATTTTTTTGCCGAAGATTTCTGGCGTGGACAGATTGAGCGGAATCTAATCGAATTTAACTATAGTCAGTCGTTGAGACTCTTTGTCTTTGAACAAGCAAAGCCCGAAATTATTATTGGCATCATCAACTTTACTCAGTTCTTTCGTGCTCCCTTTCATGCGTGTACATTGGGGTATAGCTTGGCGGAAAATAAGCAAGGAAAAGGCTACATGTCAGAAGCGGTTACATTATCAATGCAATATGTCTTTAATGAATTGAATGTTCACCGCATCGTTGCAAATTATATGCCTCGCAACCAGCGCAGTGGTAACGTATTAAAGCGATTAGGCTTTGTCGTTGAAGGGTACGCCAGAGACTATTTGCTGATCAACGGTAAATGGGAAGACCACATTTTGACAAGCCGCATCAATGTGCATTGGCAAACCGATTGAAGCTCTCAAGCGCTTCATTGGAAGTCCTGAGACATGGGCACCAGATCAAGCCTTTAGCCCTTCCCGCTGGAGATAGCAGCCTCAACCATGCACGAGCAGCCTGTGACCATTTCGCTGTAGCAATCAGTGATCCGCTTTAGGTTAATGCTGATTGCTAATGGCTGAGGCTCTAGGAATGTTGTTCCTCTTCTGTTGTAGGAACGTCACATGTAACGTCCCTACAACGCTAGATGCAGACAGGTACACTTTTGTAGGAATGATGCGGCTTTCTGCGCTGCATCTGGATTATGGGTATGAGCTGGGGTGGGACGGACAACACCGTTGAATAGATCGTCTAACCCGTAAGGCGCGAAAAACTCCCAGCGATTGTGAGTATCGCAGCGAACGCCTACTGCTGTAGCGGTATGCAGCCAATCGGCAATGCCATCCTCGGTGCTGCTGTACCGTCTGCGACCAGCGCGCCAGCAG
>JACMKO010000177.1 GCA_014380065.1 Leptolyngbya sp. ES-bin-22
ATCGGTCTTGGAGCATCTGCGGCAGGAATTGGAGCCGTTAGGACGCGATCCAAATCCCGATCGCCTCGCCCAACTTCCTTATCTGACTGCGGTCTGCAAAGAGTCGCTGCGGCTTTACCCGATCGCGCTCATCTCCCAGCCGCGTAAGGTTAAAGAAGCAGTAGAGATTGGAGGCTATACCTTTGAGCCTGGCGCGATTCTCATTCCGTGCATCTATCTGGCGCATCGCCGCGCTCAAACCTATTCCCAGCCACAACAGTTTCAGCCAGAACGCTTTTTGTCCCAAAAATTCTCACCCTATGAGTTTCTGCCCTTTGGAGGCGGCTCACGGAGCTGCATTGGCGCTGCCTTTTCTCTGTATGAGATGAAGCTGGTGCTGGCAACTGTTTTAGCTTGCTATGACTTAGCTGCGACCACTCAAGGCACCGTTAGACCCGAACGGCGTGGCATTACCTTTGTGCCCTCCAAGAACTTTCGGCTGAGCGCGATCGCCCGACGCAGCCATGCCAGCACGGTTGGTTTTAGAGCTTGAAGCAGCGCGATTACCGCGATCGACTTCGGCGGCTAATCTTCTGGATCGCCTACCATGTTGGGGCTAATGAGCGTGATATCAAACTCGTCTGGCGGGACCGTCATGATGGCATCGCGCTTTAGCAAGTAATAGATCGCGCGGACTTGCGGACCAAACACCACCTCATCTTCGTTTTGCAAATCGTGCGCCTGAAGCTTACGTCCATTAATTAGCAACCCATTTGCACTGGTCTTGCCTTTAAGGTTGCCGTCTACAACGCGGTAGTAGTAGCCGCCGTTGTCATTCAGTAGCTGCACCAGAGTGGCATGACGGCGTGACACGAATTGAGACACAAGCCGGATATCACACTTCGGGTCTCTGCCGATCGAATACACAGGACCATCAAGGACAAATTCGCGCCGTCCTTTATCATCCTCAATGATCAACAAATGATTTTGATGCGGTTCTGAAGGCATTGAACAATACGTGACGTGATTGAATTCAAGTGCTGGCTGAGTAGACTATCTGAGGCTCTTTGGCGCTCACCACCCGCTTAGCCCAGCTTAAGCGATGCAATGCAAGAAGCAGCAGTGCGTCACAACGTTAACAGCACTATTTTGACATCATAACGTTGTCGCAAAACCAAAAAAAGTGTTGCTCATGAAAGTGTGCCAACTGTAACAGAAAGACCAAGCATTTGCACCAACTGCAAAGAGAGAGCGTAGGACTGAGAAGCTATGTGCAGTCCGTCCCCCAATATGACCACAAAGAGGACGGCACTCATCTATATGCTTCAGTAGACACAATGCAAACTTTTGTACGCGCAATCCTTACAGTCTGGCATTAACCCAGAATGCGCCTACGCTTTAATTTCAAGCGCGATCGACGTGCCTGTTGTGGCTGCAATGAATGCGCCTGGTTGCACGGTTGGCGCTGCCGCTGAGTCGTATCAGCATCGCCCATCATGCCTGGACTAATCAACGTGATGTCAAATTCATCGGACGGCACTGTGACAACAGCATCACGATGACAGAGATAGTAGATGGCGCGCACTTGCGGTCCAAAGACGACCTCATCTTCATTTTGCAAGTTGTGGGTGCGGAGGCGATACCCATTAATCAAAAACCCGTTTGAACTCCGTCTGCCTTCCAAATCACCATCGACAATGCGATAGCTGAAGGTGCCGTCACCATTGGGTAAACGCAGCAGCGTTGCATGACGACGAGAAACAAACAGAGAGTCGAGGCAAATATCGCAGGCTGGGTCTCTGCCGATCGCATATTCGGAGCCGTCCAGCACAACGCCGCGCCGTCCGTTGTCATCTTCAACAATCAGCAGGTGACTTTGGTAAGGTTCTGAAGACATGAGACCTAAGAGGCTGTTGGTTTACGTGATGCAGGCAATGCCGGAGTAAGCCTGCCCTAAGGTACAGCAAGCTACTTACCGTTTGCGGGTAGGTTTGCTGCTGGAAAGGTGAAATACAACAACAGGGAATTTGTCACGACGCTGACGGAACTAAGTGCCATCATAGCGCCTGCTGCGGCAGGACTTAATAAAATGCTGGCAGTTGGTAAGAGCAATCCGGCTGCAAGCGGGATGCCCAGGACATTGTAGGCAAACGCCCAAAAGAGATTTTGCCGAATTTTGTCAAACGTCGCATGGCTCAGCCGTATAGACTCGACGACATCACTGAGCCGATCGCGCATGAGAATAATGCCTGCCGTTTCAACGGCAACATCTGTGCCAGAGTGCATCGCAATGCCCACATCTGCCTGAGCAAGCGCCGGAGCATCATTGATGCCATCACCAACCATCGCAATTTGATGCCCCAGTGCTTGAAGCTTGGCGATCGCCTGGGCTTTCCCCTCTGGTAACACGCCCGCCAAAATGTTGTCTGGATCGAGCTTCAACGGTTGGGCGATCGCCGTGGCTGACTCTCGCTGGTCGCCCGTCAGCAGCATGACCGTTAGCCCCATTGCTTTCAGTGCCGCAACCGTCTCGATCGCATCCGGTCTTAGTGTGTCTGCTACGGCAATAAGTCCTGCCAACGCACCATTTACAGCGACGTAGACCACTGTTTTGCCTGCCTGAAGCAACGGAGTCGCCTCATTCACAGCATCGATCGACACGCCACGCTGCACCAGCCAAGCCTGAGTGCCGAGCGCGACCGTTATGTCTGCATCTGTCAGGGTGACGATCGCTGCAACACCCAAACCCGGCGCTGTGATGAAATCTTTTGCAGGTAAAAGCGGTAGCGCTTGCTGTTGTGCCTGTTGCTGAATGGCGATCGCTAACGGATGACGTGTGCCGCTCTCGACGCTGGCAGCGAGTTGCAGGAGGAGGTGAGAAGTGAGGAGTGTAGCTTGCTGCCGCTTTGCGGTGGAGTGAGGCGTGAGGAGCAAAGGCTGACGACTGACGGCTGACCCGCCGCTTTCCAGCAGCATACAATCGGTCAAAACGGGTTTACCTGTCGTAAGGGTACCTGTTTTGTCAAAAATGATGGTATCTAGCTGGTGGACGCGCTCCAAGACATCGCCTCCTCGAATGAGCAGTCCGCGTTCGGCACCAATGCCGGAACCAACCAGAATGGCAGTGGGAGTGGCAAGTCCCAGCGCACATGGGCAGGCGACGACGAGAACCGCGATCGCCAGCTTGAGACTAAGGACAAGGGGTGAAGGGTGAGGGGTGAGGGGTGAGGGGTGAGTCATAGCGTGTCCAGCACTCATGGCTAGCGCTGATGTGTGCATGAGCGCATCGCCCCAGAGGTGGCTGCCGATGAAGTACCAGAAAAGAAAGGTGAGCGTGGCGATCGCCATTACGCCATAGGTGAAGTAGCCAGCAACCGTATCTGCAAGCTTTTGAATGGGCGCTTTGCGGGTTTGGGCAGCTTCGACGAGGGCGATGATTTGTGCCAGCGTGGTTTCGTTGCCGGTGCGAGTCGCACGTAGCGCGATCGTGCCTGTTTGGTTCAGCGTCCCTGCTGCTACCGCGTCTCCAGGTTGCTTCAACACAGGGAGCGGTTCGCCGGTCAGCATCGACTCATCCACCGTCGTCTGCCCAACGACTACATCACCGTCAACAGGAATTTTGTCTCCTGGCAGCACTTGCAGCCATTCGCCGATGCGGACGCGATCGGCAGGAATCTCAATAAAGTTTTGAGTTAAGAGTTTTGAGTTTTGAGTTGGAACTGTCGCATCAACGCTTTTAGCAAAGTTTCCTGTAGCGGTATTGATTGCATGATCGCCCTCACGTCCCTTCATCAGACGCGCAACTTTGGGCTGAAGGGCAAGCAGCGTCTGAAAGGCACTGGCGGCGCGATTTCTTGCCTGCTGCTCCAGGGTGCGTCCCAGTAAGATGAAGCCAACGAGCATGACGGGTTCGTCAAAAAAGCATTCCCAGCCGAGCTGAGGGACGAGTAGCGCAATCAGGCTCGTAATGTAGGCAGTCAGCGTCCCCATGCTGACCAGAGTGTTCATGTTGGGGGCATTACGTCGTAGCCCTCGCCAACCGTCGATGATCATCGATCGCCCCGGCACCAACAGTGCTATTGTTGCCAGTCCACAGTGAAACCAGATGTTGGTTAAACCAAGCTTTGTTACACCAGGAAGGCTAAATTCACCTAACTGATCGAGATGCCCAATGCCAGAAAAGAGCAGCAACAGCGTGGCGATCGCCAACCGCCAAAGCTGTCGCTGCGACTCTGCACGCCGCAGTGCTTGAAGATCGAGACGATCAGCAGGTTGGGTGTCGCAGGCGTTAATGTCACTTATAGAGAGACGGATTTGGGAAGGGAACCCAGTTGCGGTTAACTTTTCTGCCAGAACAGACGGCTTAAGGGCACCGCTTTCAAACTCAACGGTTGCCACTTCCGTTGCCAGATTGACCGTTGCTGTCACGACCCCATGACACTGTTTCAGTGCCTTCTCAACTGTTCCTACGCAACCAGCGCACTTCATCCCGGTGACATCCAGGGTGGCAATTTCTAGCGTTGATGCGGCGATCGCATCGGCTGTGCGATCGCGCTCTGGCAGGGTGAGTTTCGTCGCGTCTAAAACCAAGGCAAAACCTTCCACAAGCATCTACAGGGTTCTCTCTTGAGAGTAGATGAAGTGGAAGGCGATTGGACAAAAATCATCAACTTTTTTGAAGCTGAAGCTTAAGTCAGCCTGTCTAGCGTTGCGGTTTAGCCTTTAGAGATCAGAGGTGGCAGATGGCAACCCAACAATGTCTGCATACGCTGCTGCAACCGCACAGCCAGAGAGCGGAATAGTGACTAGAAGACCAACGCCCAAAAGCAGAGCACCGACAATGTTGATGAGTGCCAGCACGATCGCAAACCCGAAAAAGGAAAACCAGTTTTTGGAAATGAGCTTACGGCTTAGTTCCATCGCATCCCAAAAGTTCATTTTCTTTTCGAGTACCAATGGCAGCGCAAACGTGTAAGCAACTGACAGATAAATACCAGGGATAATCAGCAGGATAAACCCGATAACAATTAAAACTCCAGAGACTAAGCTGACTAAAAACAAAGGTAGATAGTTATTAAAGCCTCTAAAGAAGTCGCCAAACGTTGTGGCTCGATTGCGTAGGAGCTTAAACGCCACAATCAAAAAGCCCGCGTTCAAGGGACCAGAGATCATGATACTAATCAGCGAACCTACAGGAGAGGCAGACTGATTGATTTTTGCAATCACGATGTTAATCAGTACGACAAGAAGCGTAAACCCAATAAACCCGCCAATATTCTTCTGAACGGTTGCCCAGCCGCTGCTAATGTATTCTCCAATTTTGACCGTGTAGCTCTTTTGAAGCAGCCCTTCGAGTCCAGTCGATCCATAGCTTTCCATAATCATTCATCTCCAAAATGCAACATTGATGCTCTCATCTCAACTAACGCGGAAAAGCAGCCATTGAATTGGCGAAAGCAGTGATTTCTCAATCATCTGAGCCAAATTTGGAACGAGTTCATACCCAATTTACTCTTCAGCCTTATTGAATGAGATAATGCCTGAAAAACTTAACTCCACCAGAATTTATTGCGAGTGACCTTTGCGAAATAGCGTGTGCTCAATCACATAGCGCCGCCTCCATGATGCTCTCATTGCAACCCTTCAAAGCTGCTTAAGCGTGATCTAGGCAGGAGCCTAACGACAGTCAAACGAGATCGCTGCAAAGCAACCGATGCTCGATCGCCTGTTTTGCAGCTTTTACCAGAAGTGACCTGTTAATGGCGATCCTTTAACAGTGATTCAAATGAGTCGTGAGTAAACAGGAACATTCGCCCAGCGATCGGAGTCAAAACTGATTAACTTTTGCAAAGGGTTTAACACACAGCCCTAGCAACCCCGTTGACCTGATTCCTTCTGGATGCATCCATTAATCCCGTGAAGCCAGTACAAGCGACAGCGGTCTGGCTGTAGTTAACAAAAGTTTATGTCTAGGACTAAATACTTCCGAGTCTGAGTCTCTCACTGCTACCTGAGAACGGTTACTGGGAACTGCTACCGAGTACAAAGAGGCTAAGCAGCGTACCGCTATTCCAGAGGCTGTGGAGCAACATGGAAGAGAGAAGATTGCGCGATCGCGCATAAACAAAGCCCAGCACCATGCCCAACACCATTAAGGGCAACACTTCCGAGAGGCTGAGATGTGCAAGAGCGAAGATGAAGCTGCTGAGGACGATCGCGCCCCAAACGGGCATGTAGCGAGTGAGCGAGGGCAGCAAAAAGCCACGAAACAGGATTTCTTCAAAAATGGGTGCGGCGATCGCAGCAGTCACAAAGAACAAGAAGAGCGCACCGTTGTCCTTACCTTCCAGGGCGATCGGCAGAATGGGATTGCTGCCGCCCTGCCCCTGCCAGATTTTTTGGTTAACTAACGAAATGAGGATAACCAGTGGCAGCGCTGCAAAGTAGCCGCCCATGCCCCACAAAAACCACTTGCTCCGCAACCTGAGCTGAAACCAGCCTTCGGGTAGCGGTAGAAAAGCTCTGATGGAAAAATACATCACCGTCAAGCCGCCAGCCGCCAGCAGCAGGTAATTCGCCAGGATGTAAAACGCTCTGGCGCGTTCGCCCAACGTGGCTGGATTAAAGCCCGATGCTTGCTGAAAGACGCTAAGTCCCAACGGCAGCAGGATTTGTCCCACCAGAAAAAAGCCAAAGATCAAGACCTCCCAGACAACTTCACCAGTCCAGGGCACTGTCCAGGCTGCAATGCTCTCTGGCGCGAGAAGAGACTGTTTTCGTCGCACCGCCCATTGCCCCACCAGAAACAGTAGAATTCCAACACCAATCAGGCAGCTAACGGTGGGAATGCCGCCCACGATCGCTAGATTGGTCAAGGCACGTTCGGCTGTTTGCTGCTGTACTGCCCGCAAATCTGTCAGCGCTTCCTGCCGTTGTTGAAGCTGGTAAAGCTGAGAGAGCGATCGATACCGAAACCAGCTATCCAGATTTTGCTTGAGCAACGGTTCGGCATCGGGCACCAGTCGTGGAGGCTCGCTCCAAAGCCCTGCCAGGACACCAGCCGTTTTGCTTAACGGTTCTAAGCTGACACTTCCATCCGTTCGCTGTATGACTCCTGCCCACGTTTTTTGCGCGATGTCTACCTGTCCTTGCTGCGTTTGCAGTAAACCGAGCCTGAGATCCAGTTCAGTCACTAACCGCTCTAGCTTGGGTTCCGTTGCTTTTAAGGATGGATCACCCGTAGGGGAAGCAAGCAGCGTTTGAGTTCGTTTCAGATTTTTTTGAGCCGACTGGCGTAGCTCTTCATACTGCTTTGTGGCTCCCTTTACAGGTTCACCGCCAATAATGCCTTGTCGAATCGATGTCAGGTTTGGGTCGTCTCCTTGCCATTCCGTTGCTTGTAGCACCAGATTTGTTTGGTATAGCTCCAACCGACTTTGGAACTGGGGTTGACTCCAGCTTGCCAGCAAATCTTGACCAATGAGGGCGATCGCCAGCACTGTCAAAATTACCAGAACGACCCGCTTGATTGTCATGAACCCTCCCACTAAGCGATGAGCTGTAGCCGTTAGCGGTTAGCTAAAGACGGCTGGAACGTTTGCACTGTCACTACAGATTACAAATCCCGTAGAACGATTGTCGCTTAGATAGCGCAAAGGCTGTGCGCTAGACGGGGTAAAATTCGTCAGAAGGTAAGGGGGAAGAGGAGAGTTTTGAGTTTTGAGTTTTGAGTTTGGGAATCACGCAAACCTCGGAGGTTTTAATCAAGCATCAAGCAGCGTGACCAACGTGGTGGTTTAAACCTCCGAGGTTTTAGTCCCCTCCGCTTCCCCCCTACCCCCTCTGCTTCCCCTGCCCCCTCTTCTACTTCACCCCTTACACCTCATACCTCACACCCATTCACTGGAGGACAAACCCCTGACTACCCGCATCATCCTCGTTCGTCACGGCGAGAGTAGCTTTAATGTTGAACGCCGCGTGCAGGGTCATGG
The DNA here is from genome assembly GCA_014380065.1 of Leptolyngbya sp. ES-bin-22. GTDB lineage: Bacteria > Cyanobacteriota > Cyanobacteriia > Leptolyngbyales > Leptolyngbyaceae > Stenomitos. The sequence goes on from JACMKO010000177.1 coordinate 7,971, forward strand.
TGACAAATCGACCCTCACCGAAGCAGGGCAACAGTCTGCTGACCAGGTGGGTGCTGCCCTCAGCGCGCTGCCGTTTGATGCGGTGTATTGCAGCCCCTTACGACGAGCCAAAGATACGGCCGATCGCATCCTCTCTCAGCTCAAAACTCCGCCCGTAACACCGCTGCAAATTACTGACAACCTGAAAGAGATCAACCTGGTTTTGTGGGAAGGGATGTTGTTTGCCGATGTGGCGGAGCAAGACCCGGTTGGCTACCGCGATTGGCAAACCCAGCCCCACAAGCTGAAAATGTCCCTTCCGGGAGCAGACGGTCAGACCGACTTTTACCCGGTGCCAGCGCTGTTTGAGCAAGCCGAAGCGTTTTGGCGCGAAATTCTGCCACGTCATGAGGGACAGACGATTCTTGTGGTGGCTCATAGCGGCATTAACCGATCGCTGGTTAGCACGGCGATCGGGCTATCGAGCGATCGCTATCAGTCGGTGCATCAGTCCAACTGTGGCATCACCGTTCTGAACTTTGCAGGTGGCTTTGGAGACCCCGTGCAGATTGAATCCATGAATCTGACGGCTCATTTAGGCGAAGCGTTGCCAAAACCGAAAACAGGGCAGCAAGGAGCACGCTTTTTGCTGGTGCGTCACGGTGAAACGGATTGGAATCGCCAAAAGCGCTTTCAAGGTCAGATTGATGTGCCGCTCAACGAAAACGGACGGGCACAATCCCAGCAAGCTGCCGAGTTTCTCAAGCCGATCGCCATTCACTATGCCGTGAGCAGCCCCATGCTGCGCCCCAAAGAAACGGCTGAGATCATTCTGCAACACCATCCGGATGTGCCTTTAGACCTGGAGGATAATCTGAAAGAGATCAGTCACGGACTGTGGGAAGGCAAGCTCGAAGCAGAGATTGAAGCCGAGTACCCCGGTACGCTGCATCAATGGCAACGATCGCCCGAAACCGTGCAGATGCCTGAGGGAGAGAATCTCCAGCAAGTTTGGGAGCGGGCGATCGCAGCCTGGGATCACATCGTCCAAACCGCAGCTAGCCGACCCAACCCAGGCACCACAATGGTTGTTGCCCACGATGCCGTGAACAAAGCGATTCTCTGCTACGTCCTTGGTCTTGGTCCAGAGCATTTCTGGAACTTCAAGCAGGGCAACGGAGCCGTGAGCGTCATCGACTACGCCCAAACAACCGATATTCCACCCGTTCTTATGGCGATGAACATTACCGTTCACCTATCCGGCAGCATTTTCGATCAGACAGCGGCGGGAGCGCTTTAGGGGGAGGAAATGAGGGGTGGAGGAAATGAGGGGAGCAAAGGGAGAAAAACTTAAAACTCAAAACTTAAAACTCAAAACTCAAAACTCCTCATTCATGCCTACCGAACTGCTTCAACAAGTACGACTAATCGATCCAGTCTCAGATATCGATCGTGTGGCGGATGTGCTGATTGTCGATGGAGTAGTCAGCGCGATCGCGGACGTAATTTCTGACTACCCCAGCCACACCAGCGTTCAGCATTGCCAGGGCTTGATCCTTGGCACAGGCTTGGTTGATCTCTACAGTCGCTCCGGCGAACCAGGTTTTGAAGAACGCGAAACCCTGCAATCGCTTCTGCAAGCTGCTAGTGCTGGAGGCTTTACCCGTATTGCAATTCTGCCGGATACGAAACCTGCGATCGACAATCCGGGCGCTGTTGCATGGATGCAGACCCGCTGGCGGGAGGTGAGGCGAGAGGCGAGAGGGGAGAGGGGTGAAGAACCTTTACACTCCCCACTCCCCACTCCCCACTCCCCACTCCCCCATCTTTATTGCTGGGGCGCATTAACGCAGGACGCTCGTGGTCAGCAGATGACGGAGTTGGGTGAACTGGCAGCAACGGACGTTGTGGGCTTTGCGGATGGTCGATCGCTCACTAGCTTACTGCTCGTCCGTCGTCTGCTGGAATATCTCAAACCACTGAAGAAGCCGATCGCGCTGTGGGCATCTGATTCAACCTTGAGCGGTAACGGGGTCATGCGGGAGGGGCACGCATCGCTACAGCTTGGCTTGCCGGGAATGCCGGCGATCGCAGAAACGGCAGCTTTAGCCGCACTGCTGGAATGTATCGAGGCGATCGACACACCTGTTCATCTCATGCGAATTTCTACTGCCCGTGGGGTAAAACTGATTCAGGCAGCGAAGGCGCGTGGCTTACCCATTACTGCCAGCACAACCTGGATGCATCTGCTGCTCAACAGTGACGCGATCGGCAGCTATGATCCCAATCTCAACCTTGCGCCGCCGCTGGGCAATCCTGACGATCAGGAGGTGCTGGCGCAAGCCGTGAAGGAGGGCATCATCGACGCGATCGCGATCGATCACACACCCTTTACCTACGAAGAAAAAACCGTTGCGTTTGCCGAAGCCCCTCCTGGCGCGATCGGGCTAGAGTTGGCACTGCCTCTACTTTGGCAGGCATTGGTCAAAACGGGCAACTGGTCAGCCCTAGACTTGTGGCGCAGCCTTAGCACTCGTCCAGCACTGTGTTTGCAGCAAAAAGCCGCCACGATCGCTCCCGGTCAGCCTGCCGAACTCACGCTCTTCGATCCACAGCAAGCCTGGACAGCGGAACCGCGATCGCTCAAGTCGATCGCCGCTAACACGCCCTGGCTTCGACAAACCATTACTGGACGCGTTGTGAGAACGTGGATGGGAGGGAAAGGCTAAAGGCTAGAACGTTTTAGCCTTCATCCTTCATCTTTAAGCCTTTCTTACTTATAGTTCGGTTCTGGCGTAATTTCACCCAGGCGGTTCATGGGCCAAAAGCGAACGATCGCCCGACCAATAATGTGATCACGCGGGACAAAGCCCCAGTAATGGCTGTCGTAGCTATTGTTGCGGTTGTCGCCCAGAACTAGGTAAGAGCCTTGTGTTACGGTTACAGGACCAAATTGGTACTGGGGATTCTCAGCAATGTAATTCTCCTTTAGGGGCTGATCGTTAATAAAAACGCGCCCGTCCTTGACCTCAACCTTATCACCAGGCAACCCGATGACGCGCTTAATGAAAGCATCATGGAAATTTTGCTTCTCCAGCGTGTCGGTTGGCGAGAAAACGACGACATCGCCTCGCTGCGGCTCTTTGAAGTGATAGCCCAGCTTATCGACAATCAGGCGATCGTTAATCTGAAGCGTGGGCAGCATGGAGCCAGACGGAATGTAACGTGCTTCCGCCACAAATGTCCGAATGCCAAACGCTAAAACCGCACTCAGACCAATGGTTTTGAGTCCCTCTACCCAGGGATTCTCAGTCGTTTTCTGAGGTGGCTTCTCGTCCGATACTTTGCTTTGTACTCGTGTCATAGAGAGTCAAATGTAGAATAATCGCAGGCTAGAGCAGAAAGGGGAATGGACTGACTGGGGAAGGCAAGCAGTTGAGCTACCGACTATACCTGTCTGGTTGTAACATTTGGAAGAGGCTCAATTCACGGTTGAGGCACTTTTCGAGAACCTGTGTCCTGGACGACACGAAAAGTCGGATAGTTCCGATTCGGACTTTGGA
>JACMKO010000178.1 GCA_014380065.1 Leptolyngbya sp. ES-bin-22
GAGTACCAAATCGCACAAGAGCCGCTCGTAGCGATAGCAGGGAGGTGTAGTGTATTCCACATTGCGGCTATCTGGTTCACGCACAAAGCCTTCTAGCGCCGCCACAATTTTGTCAGACAGCCCAACGATTTCACCGTCAGGGGTACTGGTGTAGATCTCAACTTCAAACCCTTTTGACAACATGACGCGTTTTTCCTCAGTTGAGCAGTCTTCTTTCAGTATCCGGGAAAAGGTCAACAACGCATCGTCTGAAAGTGGTGATGCCAGGAAGATGCACAGGGGTAGTAGCGTTTCGGTAGGCGATCGCTGCTTCTACTTGACGATCGTGCGAAAAAATTGCCAAATCCGGAATCTTTCTCGATCGCTTTCTGATCCCGCGCTAGACCGAATCTTACATCTCTGAAGTGTGATCTAGTCCTGTGACCTGACTGGCTCCTCAAGACAAATTGTTACTTACTATACAGAAGTCGCCTTCCCAAACTTGGTGCAATCACTTCTATTAGTTCATCGCTTGAGAGAGTCATCCGCTACCCAAACGCTTTGCCCAATACTAGCAGCGGCGCCGGAAAAATGCTTCATGCCTTACTCCTCCAAAAGAGTTGGGCAAGGCAAGCAATGCTCAAGCCTTTCGCTTAATGTCGTTCTGACTTAGCCCGTCTCGGTGAGTCGCTTACCGTTTTCACTGACACTCTCGCAAGGATTTTTTGGTAACAATGTCTAAACTAACGCTTCATAAGCGGTCGAAGCATAAGCGTCGGCGTTCCTCTAGCTCTTTCTCTCAATCAGTGTCTTCGTTTTGGCAGAGCTTCGTAAGCTTCGCTGTTGGTGAGCAAAGCGAACAAAGCAAAAAGACCTTACGCCGTTTGGTTATGGTTGTTGGTCTGCCGTTGGTGGCGATGGCAGTGTTGAGTTTGCTGTCAGGTTCGTTTGTCGATCCTGCGGTTGCTCAAGATGCGGCTACACCTGCGGCTGCACCGCCTGCAATGGACACGGGCGATACAGCCTGGGTGCTGACATCTTCAGCGCTTGTGCTGTTTATGACACCAGGGCTGGCATTTTTCTATGGTGGTCTGGTGCGATCGCGCAACGTACTCAACACGATGATGATGAGTTTGGTCGCAATGGCGATCGTTGGCGTTACCTGGATTCTCTGGGGCTACAGCCTCGCGTTTGATGTCAACCTGGCTGAAGGACAAACGTTTGCTCAAGGCATTCAGCAGTTTGTCGGCGGTCTTGGCTGGCTCGGCTTGAACGGGGTGGCGTTTGATGCTCCTGACCCGATCGGTTTTGCGCCGACGATTCCGCATCAAGTTTTTATGGTCTATCAGATGATGTTTGCCATCATCACGGTCGCCATTGTTTCGGGGTCTATCGTGGAACGCATCTCCTTTAAAGCGTTCTTCTGGTTCATTGTTCTGTGGTCTACCTTCATCTACTCACCGCTGGCTCACATGGTCTGGGGTAGGGGCTTCTTGGGTGCTATGGGTGCCTTAGACTTTGCTGGCGGTACTGTTGTCCACATCAGCTCTGGTGTGTCGGCTCTGGTTGCTGCTTGGGTGCTTGGTCCGCGTAAAGACTGGATGGCGAAGCCAGTCATTCCTCACAACGTACCGTTTGTACTGTTAGGCGTTGGCATTCTGTGGTTTGGTTGGTTCGGCTTCAATGGCGGCAGCGCTCTTAGTGCTGGTAGCCTTGCAACCGTAGCCTTTGTAGCAACCACGGTTTCTGCATCGGCAGCAGGTTTGGCGTGGCTGGTGGCGGAGTGGCTGCTAAAGGGCAAACCAACTGCTGTTGGCATTGGCAGCGGCTTTGTCGCTGGTCTAGTTGGTATCACCCCTGCCGCAGGCTTTGTCACACCCCTATCAGCCATTGTTATCGGTATCTTGACCGGTCTAGCGTGCTTCTTTGCGGTCAACTTGAAAGCGAAACTACAGTTTGATGACTCATTGGACACCTTCCCGGTACATGGTGTTGGCGGTGCGGTCGGCGCAGTGCTAACCGGGATTTTTGCAACAAAGGCAGTTAATTCGGCTGGCAACAACGGTCTCTTGTACGGTAATGCGGGTCAGTTAGTGACCCAGATCCTTGCGGTGTTAATTGCAGCAATTATTGCCGCGGTAGGCACTTTTATCATCCTTAAGGTTCTGGGGCTGTTCATGGAACTCCGAGTGAAGCCTGAAGTTGAGGACGAAGGGTTAGACATCTACGAACATGGTGAAGGCGCTTATGGTGAAGAGATTCCCGGTGAAATCGCTTTTGCTAAACAGGTTGAATAGAGGTCTGAAAAACCTGAGATTGCCACTACAATCGGACTCAGATCACCCTAAATTCTGAGCCAGTGTCTAGGCGTTTCATTTCTCCTCGCGGTTGGGCTATTCTGTCGTTCAGCATTAGTGGACTGCTGCTTCTGTCTGCTTTATTGCTGTACCGGGGTAGCCCGACTGCTTTTTCACAAGTCAATGCTTCCACGGTTCAGGCAGGTATTGCTAAAGCGCCTTCGATTTCTACCGGATTGCGCCGTCAGCTGACATACGAGCAATGGGTAGCACTGCTGAGACAGGAAGCAAAAGTAGCAGCAGAAAAGCAACCACAGCGCTTGATGGTGCTGGCAGGCGATTCGCTGAGCCTATGGTTTCCCCCAGAGCTGCTTCCTCCAGAAGAAAGTTGGTTGAACCAGGGCATTTCAGGTGAAACATCCGCTGGCTTGCTGCGTCGGCTCAAGCTGTTCGATCGAACGCAGCCCGAAGTAGTATTTGTCATGATTGGCATCAATGATTTGCTGCGTGGTGTAGATGCTGAAACCGTCCTGGCAAATCATCGCGAGATTGTGTCTTATCTTAAGGCGGCTCATCCGCAAGCTCAGATTGTGGTGCAGTCGCTTTTACCGCATGGCGATCGTAGATTGTCGCGATCGCAACTGTCTTCTGATGAAGCAGCGCTGCAAAGACAACCGTCTGCCTCCTTGCCACGGCAAGCGCTGGTGTTGAACAGTGACATTCGCCAACTTAATCAAGCACTGGCAGAGATGGCGAAGGCAGAAGGCGTTGACTATCTGGATCTACAGCCGTACTTTACTGATGCGAACGGCGCTTTGGTGGCAGATTTAAGCACAGATGGCTTGCACCTTAGCGCTGAAGGATATCAAGTTTGGCGATCGCGCCTCCAGCTATTTATGCAGCAGCAAAAAGCAAAGCGGCGATCGCGCTAACGTGCTCTGGCACTTTGAGCTTAAAGCTGTGGCGCTTTTAGCTAAGAGAATGTCAAGATTGGAGCGGAGCCGTATTCTTCCGCAACCGTTATGTCGGACATTACCGCATCGATCGCCCAGCACTATCACGAGCGGACAAAATACAATCCCAAAAC
>JACMKO010000179.1 GCA_014380065.1 Leptolyngbya sp. ES-bin-22
AGTAAAAGCACTGGGGCTTAACGAACGCGATCGACAAAGAGGGCGCAAATCACAGCATAGCCTGCAAAGAAAACAATTCCAGCAACGAGGGGCATAGGACGATTCTCCTGTCAGTTTGTAAAGAATTTCAAAGGATACTCTAAAGATATGCTGTGGCTCAAAAACTAGCATTCCCCCAGCAGGGGTATCTTCTAGAACTGCTGCTAAAGGCTTGCTCTAAAGCTAAGCCAGCACGATCTCTAGAACAGATCTACTACTATTTTAGTACTACAGCTAGGCTCCGCTAGATTCCGCATTGCGTCTGTCGCTGCCTAAGCCAACCTGCTGCAAAATCCAGTCTGCTGCGATCGCCAAATCGGGCGCAGTGAAAGCGGGTTGGGTGTGGTGCTGATACTGACCGCTGAGGACGCGATCGCCAAAGCCTGTTTGCACCAGAATGCCTGTGCAGCCTGCGTTATGTGCCATATCAACATCGGTTGCCTTGTCGCCCACCATAAAGCTTTCACTCAGGTCTAAATCGTGATCCCAGGCAGCCGCCACCAGCATCCCAGTGTTGGGTTTACGCCAGGTGCTCCAGCGGGTATAGGCTGGCTCGGTGCCACCTTCGGGCGCGCTTAAGTAAGGACAGTAGTAAAGCGCATCAAGATGTGCGTCTGCTTCGGTCGCCAGCAAGTGACAGAGGCGATCGTGCAAGGCATCTACATGGCTAGCAGGATAGTACCCTCTGGCAGGACCCGCTTGATTGGAGACTAGACAACAGAAAAGCTCTGCCTGGTTGAGACGTTTTACAGCATCGGCGACACCGGGGATCAGATGCAAATCTGTTACCTGGCGAATGTAGCCCACTTCCTGGTTAAGAACGCCATCGCGATCGAGAAAAACGGCTCGTCGGGTCACGCGCTAACTGCTCCAAACTTTCTCTAACACCATCTGCGGCGAAAGATCTGCCATCTTTCCAGTCAGCGACTTGATGCCAACAAAACGGCTACTGTCGGGCAGCAGCTTCTTCGGATCGGTAGGACCAAAAAGCGCCAGAGTATAGGTTCTAACAGCAACAGCTAGATGCATGGGCGCGCTATCGGTACACAGCATCAGACTGGCAGCCGCGATCATTGCCGCCAACTTACCGACATCCGCAGGAGCCGTGACTTTAAGTTTAGGGCTTGTTTCTAGCAGCGCTTCGACAAACTCTGCGTCTTCGGGTCCTTTCACTACCACGATCGGCAGTTCAGGCTGTCGATACTCAAAGTCTTGAATAATGCCCTGCCAGCTTTTGACAGGATAGATTTTATCGATCCCCTTCGTTTTGGCTAATTGGCTAGACCCACCATGAATCAGCACATAGCCGCTATTCTGAACGCCCAGACGCTTCCGTTCGCCCTCTGCCCATTCAAGATCCTTGGTAGGGACGCTTAGCGCCAACTCTGGACAAGGTGTGTTGATGTCCAGACCTTGCAACAGGTCGTGATACATCTGAGCCGCATACTGATTTTGCTTCAACGGCACCGCACTCGTCAGAAAACGCTCACTAGCGCTGCCAGCGTAGCCAATCCGGTTAGGAATCCCCGTCAACCACAGCAACGCGCCAACCGTCCAACTCTGCCCCAAAGAGAGCACAATGTCATACTCCCGTTCACGAACTGAACCCAGCAGGTTGCCTAAATCTGCCAGACTGTTGCGTCCTTTGAAATCAAACAGAATCGTGCTGTGTACCGACTGAGAAACCCGGTAGGCATCTTTTGCCCTGGGTTCAACCACCACATCGATTTGGGCGTTTGGGTAGGATCGCTTCAGATCATCCAGGGTGGGGAAGAACAGAATTTGATCGCCAATTCCGCCAGGGACAAGGGCTACGATTCGCATAATCATTCTTTACGCTAATTCGTTCTTAATTTTAAGTGAAGATACTGGAAAGTTTTGCGTCTTGCACGTCACCATACGTCCATAATTTGAAACGCTGACCAGTAAAAGAAGGTTAGAAAAACACTAGCTTTGACTGAAGCCGCTAAAACTCCAGCTTTCAGGATGTAAAAATTGCCTGCTGACTCTGACGCTTTAATTGGTTTCCAAACTGTGCTGCATCATGGCAACGTGCGTTGTGACCCCAGATACCCCTGTAAGGTTACCATCGATCGCCCGTGTTCCTAAGAGCCATTCTGAAAACCGTGTTCCTGAAAGCCGATGTTCCTGAAATGCTGCTGTCGCTGCTGATGAACTACAACGTTAGAGGACTGCCGTGTATCTCTTGATTCCTGCTGCTGGATCGGGTCGTCGTATGGGCAGTAGCCGCAACAAACTACTGCTGCCCCTGTTAGACAAGCCACTCTTGACGTGGACGCTTGCTGCCGTCAAAGCATCACGATCGATCCGTTGGGTCGGCATCATGGGTCAACCAAACGATTTTCCTGACTTTAAAGAGATTGTAAGCAGCCTGGGGATGACGAAGTGCGTCCATTTCTTCCCCGGTGGAGCTACTCGTCAGGAATCGGTTTACAAAGGCTTACAGGCATTGCCAGCCGTAGCAGAGCGGGTACTGATCCACGATGGCGCGCGCTGTTTGGTGACCCCTGACTTCATCGATCGCTGTGCTGCCGAACTGCTTCACTGCCCAGGACTGATTGCAGCCATTCCGGTGAAAGACACCATCAAGGTCGTCGAACCCGTCACGCAACTGATCACCCACACGCCCGATCGTCGCCACTTGTGGGCAGCTCAAACGCCTCAAGGGTTTGCTGTGGAGCCACTCATTCGCTGCCATCAAGAAGGAGTGGCTCAGGGATGGGAAGTCACGGATGATTCAGCCTTGTTTGAGCAGTGTGGCTTGCCGGTTAAAATTGTGCCCGGTGAGGAAAGCAATTTGAAAGTCACAACTCCGATGGATCTGGCGATCGCGGAGTCTATTCTGCGTCAGCGGGGAGTTTGAAGTCGCGACAGATTATGCCTCTAGAGGACGAGACTAGCGCGGACTTTTCAAAGATCCTCTTGACCTTCTACCACCTCACCACCAACGATTCAGCCTTCCTTGACCACCTTGACTCGCTTCCGTTCCGGTGGCAGCGTGACAGAAAATTGACCCGCTAGCTTGATATCCTTCTGCCCAGTCTGGGTCGATGCTTCTAACGGGGCATTGCGGGCAGGCGACTGTGCTTGAATGGCTTCGCTAATGGGGTGATGCAGAAGGGTAAGCAGACAGGAACAGCCTGTAAGCAGCAGCAAATCCAATTCTTTGCTCAGCAGCCGACGCTGGGTTTTGTGGAATGGCAGACCTGGTGCTTGCTTCTGTCGTTGGCGAGTCATAGGGGTGTAACTGTC
>JACMKO010000180.1 GCA_014380065.1 Leptolyngbya sp. ES-bin-22
GAGTGTTGCTGCGAGTGATCGTGTTCGGCTATCTCGGCTTCGTTTGGAGACTCTCTCCGGGGGACTTCCCCCCAGCCCCCCGCTGCTTGGGGTCCTAACTCCCCCACCCCCCCCGAATCAGAGGTCTGGCAAGAAGGTTGAAGATTGATTAAGAGGAAATCGGTGTTTGCTGCTGATTTTGGAGGAGAACTAAGAGATGTAGGTTGGGTTTCGTTCCTCAACCCAACCTACATCTCTTAGTTCTCCTCCAAAATCAACAGCAAACACCGATCTCCTCTTAATCAATCTTCAACCTTCTTGCCAGACCTCTGATTCGGGGGGGTTGGGGGAGTTAGGACCCCAAGCAGCGGGGGGCCGGGGGGAAGTCCCCCGGAGAGAGTCTCCAAACGAAGCCGAGATAGCCGAACACGATCACTCGCAGCAACACTCCACTGGCTTTCAGACCCAGCAAGAATTAGGTTGGATACGCGATCGTCTCCTGCCCGCCCTCCGCCAAACCGATCAAGAACTCATCCACCTCCTGCGTGGCTTAGACGGACACTACATCCCCAGTGGTGCCTCCGGTGCTCCCACCCGCGGACGACCCGAAGTCCTCCCCACCGGACGCAACTTCTACTCCGTAGACATTCGCGCCATCCCCACCGAAACCGCCTGGGACATCGGACGTAAAGCCGCCGAAACCCTTGTAGAACGCTACACCCAAGAGCACGGCGAATACCCCAAAAACCTGGGACTCTCCATCTGGGGTACCTCCACCATGCGCACAGGCGGCGATGACCTGGCAGAAGCACTCGCGTTACTCGGCGTACAGCCCGTGTGGGATGGCGTGTCCCGCCGAGTCATTGACTTTGAGATTCTGCCTTTATCTTTCCTGGGTCGCCCACGAGTCGATGTCACCCTGCGCATTTCTGGCTTCTTCCGCGATGCCTTTCCCAATTTGATTGATTTATTTGATAGCGCCGTCAACGCGATCGCCAATCTCAACGAACCCGCCGACCAAAATCCCCTTGCCGCCCAAGTGCAGCAGGAAACCTTGCACTGGGAGTCTGAAGGCTTAATGACAGAACAAGCAGCGGCACGATCGCGCTACCGCATTTTTGGCTCCAAGCCCAGCGCTTACGGAGCCGGACTGCAAGGCTTAATCGAAGCGCAAAACTGGGAAAGTGACGATGATTTAGCCCGCGCTTACATCAACTGGAGCGCCTACGCCTACACCCGCAACGCCGAAGGCAAAGCAGCCCCCGAAGCTTTTACCCAGCGGCTTGGCACCATGCAAATCGTCTTACAAAATCAGGACAACCGCGAACACGATCTGCTTGATTCAGATGACTATTACCAATTTCAAGGTGGTTTGACAGCGGCTGTACGCTCCGTTTCCAAAACGACTCCAGAGATTTATTTTGGCGATAACTCCTGCACTGCACAGCCCAAAGTCCGTAAGTTGAGTGAAGAAATCGCCCGTGTCTATCGCTCTAGAGTCGTCAACCCCAAATGGATTGCTGGCGCGATGCGGCATGGGTACAAAGGCGCGTTTGAAATGGCAGCCACGCTCGATTATCTCTTCGCCTACGATGCCACCACTCATTGCGTTGAAGACTTTATGTACGAAGGCATTGCTGATGCGTATGTGTTTGATCCAGCCGTGCAGAACTTCATTCAAAAAAGCAATCCCTGGGCACTCCGCGATATGGCAGAACGCCTCTTGGAAGCACATCAACGTGGCTTGTGGCAGCAGGCAGCACCAGAAAGATTAGAACAACTAAAGGCGATCGCAAACGACGCTGAAGGCATAATCGAATCACACCATCCCGCAACCAGCCCCCCATGAGATGATGCTGAAGGTCGCAGGTCTGAAGGTCGCAGATCAGTGGTTTCATGCAGCACCCTTTTATGACAGTCCGACTTTGGTTTTATCTACTCGTCGCGTTCAGTGTCTTGACCGCAAAGCCCTTGAAGGCACAAAGTACTGCGCCTGAACGATCGCCATCGGGTTCGCGTCCGTCAACGCCATTAGCAAGCACAGCACCCAAACAAGCGCCGCCTGTCACTTGGTCGATCGCCCAAAATCTACCAAGCAATGTGCTACAGCCGCTGCCACGCGAACCACAGCCGCCATCCACCCAACCACCTCCAGCCCCCACACCAGAACCGCTACCACCGCCCGACCAACTTCTGCCGCTGCCTTCAGCGCCACCACAGCCAGAGCCTTCTGGCAACACGCCTGAAACCATTACGGTCGAGCAGTTTGAAGTCCTTGGCAGCACCGTTTTTAGTGCCGCAGAGTTTGCCAAAATCACCGAGCCATTCACCAAGCGTCCGCTGACGATCGCCGAGTTATTCCAGATTCGCTCGGCGCTTGCTCAGCTTTACATCGACAAGGGCTACATCACTTCTGGAGCCTACATTCCACCACAAACACTTCAGCGTGGCGTTGTGACCATTCAAATAGTGGAGGGCAAACTGGAAGCAATTAGCATTACGGGCACCCGCCGACTCAGCCCAAACTACGTGCGATCGCGGCTGGCGATCGCGACGCGCCCTCCTCTAAACCGCGATCGCCTGCTAGAAGCATTGCAGTTGTTGCAGCTTGATCCGCTCATTCAATCCCTTTCAGCAGAACTGTCTGCGGGGATACGTCCGGGCGAAAACGTTTTGTCCGTGCGCGTGATAGAAGCAAAAACGTTGAGCGCACAGCTTGTGTTTGACAATGCACGTGCTCCCAGTGTTGGCACTGATCGCCGCCAACTGCAATTGAGCGAAAGTAACGTAACCGGGTTGGGCGATCGATTGAGTGCTGCTTATACCAATACCAATGGGAGCAACGCCGTCGATCTGAGCTACACCGTCCCATTGAATCCGCGCAATGGCACGCTGAGCTTCAACTACGGGAGCGCGTCTAGCAATGTGATCGAGCGCCCCTTCGATGTGCTGGGGATTGAATCCAAGTCACGCTACTACGAGTTCACCTTGCGACAGCCGATCGTGCAAACGCCCACACGCGAATTGGCTCTTGGCATCACCGCAAGCCGACGCGAAAGCGAAGCCACTCTGCTCGATGGACTCATTCCCTTTCCTGCCCTGGGAGCCGATCGCGACGGCAAAACTCGCCTTACTGCCTTACGGTTCTTTCAGGAAGCCACCTGGCGGAGCAGTGTGGAAGTGATTGCACTCCGCTCTCAGTTTACAGTTGGGCTGAATGCCCTGAGTGCGACCATTAATTCTGATCCACCGGATAGCCGCTTTGTAGCATGGCGAGGGCAAGCCCAGTGGGTACGGTTGCTGGCTCCAGAGACGTTGCTGCTGGTGCGCGGCGATTTGCAACTGGCAGATCGACCGATCCTACCGCTTGAACAGTTTGGTCTGGGTGGTCAAGACAGTGTGCGTGGCTATCGTCAGGATGCTCTACTAACCGATAGCGGACTATTTGCCTCAGCCGAAGTTCGCCTTCCCATTCTGCGCTTGCCCAAACTGAGAAGCCTGCTACAACTCACTCCCTTCATCGACTTGGGCACTGCCTGGAATTTGGGTAACAACCTCGATCCCGATCCGAGTACGCTAGTAGCCGTCGGCTTAGGAGTGCGACTGCAAGTCAGCGATCGCGTCACAGCTCGTTTAGATTGGGGCATCCCACTCATCTCGATTAGTGGTGAAAAGAACACCTGGCAGGAAAACGGGGTGTATTTTTCGATCGTCGTGAATCCGTTTTGATGCAGAGAGGAGACAAAGCAGAAGGCAGGAGGCAAAAAGTGAAGTTAGCGGTTAGTGGTTAAAATAACTCAAACTCAAACTCAAAGCCTGCATCCCAAACAACTCGGCAAGGGTAAGATCGCTAGATATGAAGATTTTTTGGACTCATGTTTGCGCTACAACGATCGCGGTGGCACTAGTTGCTTGCACCACTTCTCGCCCATCTGCAACCTCATCGCCTCAGCCTGACCTTTTAGCACCAAGCCCGCTTGCTGGCAGCCCAGCACCCACCCCTACAGTAGTCAGTGATCCCTTTGCGAAAGGAGTGGACAAAGCAGCCAGTGCCACCAGTCTGGCTCAGTCTGCTCAAACGGCTGAAGACTGGAAGCTAGTGCTTACGCAATGGCAACGTGCGATCGCCTTCATGCAAGCAGTGCCACCGCCTAGCCCCAATCATGCAGCAGCTCAAAAGCTGCTGGCAAGCTATCAGCAGAATCTAGCGCGCGCCCAGCAACAAGCGAAACTTGGCGGGACGAGTCAGAGCCTGGTGGCTGCAAAAGGCAGTAGCGCGGAGGGCGGCACTCCTTTAATTGCGGGTGGTCAGTCGTCTGCCAATCCCGACACCACGAAAGAGACTGCGACCACTGCAATTGCTACTGTGAATGCTTTGTTGCAACAGCAAACAGAGTTTTTCGCTAGAGAGAAACGCTTTGCCGCGACCCTCGCCGAGTTGGGCGGCAGCATTCCTGCCGATACGCCAAATTATGCCTACAGCACCAGTATCTTGCAGTCAAAGCAGGCGATCGCCATAGCCACAGCCAAACAAGAAGGCTTGCCCAGCTATACAGGCACGTTGCTCTCAGTCAAAGACGACAAGAACAATGAGACGACTGTATCTACACTCTGTGCGACGAGTAAACCCTCTAAAACGCCTCCTGGAACACCTCAATTAGTTGGTAAAGAGGTTCAGTGTCCGTCTGGAGCTTCTAAAGTGTAGGAGCAGTCAGCGAGAAACCAAGATCTCCGGTTTCTCATGACGAGCGCTGCGCTGCACCTGCTGACTCTGCCAGAAACCAGGCATCTGAGCATTCCCTCAGCTCCGATAGCTGATAATTAATCGCTAAAGTCTACCGTCGTCTGCTGCCAAAGCTACGCGATCCCGAACTGCCAAAGCTTCTGCTGGGTCTACTGTAGCTGCCGCTGGGTCGATTCGATCGACGTAACGTACTGTTGCCATAGCCGGAACCTGTCGAGCGATCGTATTGCCCCGTGGTTCGTGTTCTAGAGGCGCTGGAGGAGGGCGATCGCAGTTGACCCGTTGTGCGTAGCTGACGATTTCGTGCTTCCGCCGGAGGAGCCTGATAACGACTCTGGTAGCTATTCACAGCTTGGTTATAGGATGTCCCGTACCCGCCATAGCCAGCCAACGGAATGCCTGGTTGGTAAAGCGGCGGCACATAGTATTGCGGTCTAAACAGTAAACTGCCCAACGCTTGCCCTGCCAAGGCACCCGCGAACGGTGTCCAGAAGTTTGATTCTTGACGCACCACAACCGTTTCTTGGCGACCTGTCTGAGGATTGGTCTGTGCTTCGGTCACGTTATGGACGTATTCAATCTTGAAGTCTTCAGTCAAATATAGAGAGGGCTTGCCGCTCTCAACTTTGAGATAGCTCTTTTTACCAGCTTTCGCCTCTTCGTCCGTCAGGCGAGCCATCGGCAAATTTGTCGCGCGAAACATCGAGGATTCACCAGGTTTCGTGTCGAGCACCGTGACGTTATATTCGCCACCGTCGTCATTGTAGGTTGCCTGCTGTACTGGATACTGCCCATCCGAGAGGCGAGTTTGAGCCACGGTGCGAGTTTGTTCGGTCTGCGATCGAGCATCAGCATTCGATTGCTTTGCAGCAGGATTGCCACAGCCAACCGAAGTCCAAATGAGCGTCAACGCCATTGAGAGAAGCAAAAATTTACGAAGCATACGTCAAGGAAGGGGGGTGATTCGGTGAATAAATGTGTTGTTAAGCGGGATAGACGGATACAGTTGACGAGTGGCTGGAGCACTCTGACTCAACGCATCCATACGGTTGATACCTAGAGCGGAATGAGTTCTGGAAAGCCGACGAGTACTTGATCAGTCGTCAACTCATCACCCAACCGGGCTGGCGAGAAATGCACCTGAATCGCCCGTAGTTTTTCCTGATAGTGCAGATTGACCATCGTCTTTAGTCCCGCCCTCAACGCGCTCATGCTCGCAAGGTCAGTCTCCAGTTCTGGAACTTCGCCTTCAAAGGCGATCGTCAGCATCACAACCAAATGACGGGTAGCAGGTAACGCCAGCGGCTCATCAGTGCCAGTCGAATTGTCCAACGCTGGCGCACTGCGATAACGCTGAGCCGAATCTGTGAAAAGTTCCGTCACAAAGTCGCCAGCCTCCCCTTCATCCCAAAAGACATTACCTTCGTTCGCCGCCGCTTGCCAGTAAGTATCATACTGAATCAGGCTTTGACAAATTTCGACTAAGCCTTCTCCCAGCGCAGTCATGTCGCCTTCTGTGTCTACGGCTTCACGGGCAGCGCCATTGAGCACCCCCAACAGCACGGCGACCTCTTCACCTGCCAGATGCACAAACACACGCGAGACGACAAAACGGGTTTTGCCGCTAAATTGATTGAGGCGATCGCGCCACGCATTCATGTCTTGTTTCCCCTGGTGATAGTGACTACTGGTTCAAGCGCATAACAGTCTTCTTTCTACTCTATGTAGCCGCTTGTCTAAAACTATCTACCTCAGGTTTAACGTACGTTTCGGTTTGCATGAGGTTCGGATTACTGCCCATTACGTTACGGTCGAAGTGGGGAGTAGAAAGTTTTTGGTTGTTAGTTGTTAGTTGTTAGGAGAAAGTTGCCCAGTAGCTGCTGACCGCTAAATCAACTCAAAACCCAAAACCCATCCCTCACTCCTCTCCCCTCACTCCTCTCCCCTCACTCCTCCCTCCCCGTGAGTGCTACCGTAGAACGGTGCTGAAAGAGTTTTGCAGCCATTATTCTTTAATTCACAAGCCAAAATCATCCGATGAGTATTTTTACCCTACGATCGCTCCACAAAGACTTTGGCATCAAAGAGATTTTGCGCGATGCCAGCTTCAGCCTGAATGATGGCGACAAGATGGGCTTAATTGGCACCAATGGATCGGGTAAATCAACCTTGCTCAAGATGATTGCGGGGCAGGAGTCGATCGACAGTGGCGAAATTCTCGTTAATTCTGGTGTGCGTATTGTCTACCTACCGCAGCAGCCAGAGCTAGACGACGATCGCACCGTGCTGGAACAAGTCTTTGCAGACAGTGGCGATCAAATGGCGCTAGTGCGGGAATTTGAAGCCATTTCTGACAAGCTGGCGCACGGGCAAGGCGATCAGGATCAACTGATGGCAAAGCTCTCCAGTCTGACTCACCAGCTAGATGCAACCGGAGCCTGGGATCTGGAGACGAATGCCAAGATTATTCTGACTCGACTGGGCGTTGAGGATTTCGATGCCAAAATTGGCGACCTTTCGGGCGGCTATCGTAAACGGATTGCGCTGGCAGCCGCCCTGCTGTCTGAACCCGACGTGCTGTTGATGGATGAACCAACGAACCATCTTGATGCGCTCTCTGTCGAATGGCTCCAAAGTTATCTCAATCGCTTCCGAGGCGCACTACTGCTGATTACGCACGATCGCTACTTCCTCGATCGCGTGACCAATCGCATCCTGGAAATCGACCGAGGCGACCTCTACACCTACAGCGGCAACTACTCCTACTATCTAGAGAAAAAAGCCCTGGCAGAAGACTCTGCCGCCAGCACCGAGCGCAAACACCAAGGGCTGCTGCGTCGTGAGTTGGAATGGCTCAAACGGGGTCCCAAAGCGCGCAGTACAAAACAGAAAGCGCGGATCGATCGCGCCCATGCCCTGCAAGCAACCGAATTCAAACAAGGTCACGGCAAAGTCGATATTGCCACCGCTGGACGACGCATTGGTAAGAAAGTTATTGAACTGGTAGCTATCTCAAAAGGCTATGGCGATCGCACCTTAATCAACGGCTTCACCTACGAATTTAGCCCTGAAGATCGCGTCGGCATCATCGGCGGCAACGGAGTCGGCAAATCCACCTTGATGGACATGATTACCGGACGTTTGAAGCCCGACTCCGGCACCGTCGAAATTGGCACCACTATTCACATTGGCTACTTCGACCAGCACTCCGACGATCTCACGCTCAACCCTGACCAGCGCGTTATCGACTACCTCAAAGATGTTGCCGAACTGGTAAAAATTGCCGATGGCACCGTCATTACTGCCTCTCAGATGCTGGAGCGCTTTCTGTTTCCTGGCAACCAGCAGTACGCGCCCATCAACAAGCTTTCCGGTGGCGAAAAGCGCCGTCTCTTCCTGCTGCGCGTCCTCATGAGCGCTCCCAATGTCCTCATTCTGGATGAACCCACCAACGACCTCGACGTACAAACCCTCGCCGTCCTGGAAGATTACCTGGAAGACTTCAACGGTTGCGTCATCGTCGTCTCTCACGATCGCTACTTCCTCGATCGCGTCGTCGATACCATTTTTGCCTTTGAGCCTGATGGCACCCTACGACAATATCCCGGCAATTATTCGGTGTATTTGGATTACAAGCAGGCGGAGGAAGGTGGGGAGAGAGGAGGCAGGAGGCAGGAGTCAGAAGGCAAGAATACAAAGGCACAAGAGCCTCAAGAAGCGTCTTTACTAGCAGCTAACCAACCAACAACCCCTCCCAAAACTCAAAGCTCAAAAAAATTCTCTTACAAAGAAAAACGCGAATTTGAGCAGTTGGCAACTCGAATTCCTGCTATGGAAGCCGAAAAAGAGCAGATTGAGAAAACCCTATACCAAAAACCACCGTCAGGGTTTACCCAAGTGCAAACGCTCTCTGCACGGTTAGCTGAGCTAAATGCTGCGATCGACACTGCCACCGATCGGTGGCTAGAATTATCGGAAATGGAGTCTTAATCTTTCCCTGGTCAATGCAATGACTGCTCTCACCCTCAACTTAAGTCCCACTTTAGAACTGACCGATGCTCAGTTCTATGATCTCTGCCAGCACAACCGAGATTTACGCCTTGAACGCACAGCAAAAGGAGAATTGCTTCTTATGGCTCCTGTAGGTGGTGAAGGCGGCTCACGCAGCGGCAGAGTAAATCAACAGGTCTTCAACTGGATCGATACAGACGATCGCGGAGTTGCCTTCGATTCTTCCACTGGCTTTAAGTTGCCAAACGGTGCAGACCGATCGCCCGATGCTGCCTGGGTCAAGCGGGAACGTTGGGATGCGCTCACTCCTGAACAAAAGCGAAAATTTCCGCCCCTTTGTCCCGATTTTGTGATTGAACTACGCTCTGAAACCGACTCACTGCAAACTCTACAGGCAAAGATGCAGGAGTACATAGACAATGGCACTCAGCTAGGCTGGTTGATTGATCCCAAGCATCAACGGGTTGAAATTTACCGCCCCGGACAAGCCGTAGAGGTGTTGCAGAATCCCGAAACGCTTTCAGGTGAAAATGTTTTGCCTGGATTCGTTTTAGATCTAAAGCCAATTTTTGGCAGTCCCTAAATCACTAGCCTTTGAATTGGCAGCCCTTAAGCTGAACGCATCATCCGGAGAGCAACGCTAATGTTTACAGCCTCTCGGCACGCTTCCACTAAGTGAAAAGAGTTAGTGAAGAGAGGCAGAAAACGATCGGGATCAGGTAAGCAATCCCCTAAGATTGACGCGAAGCCATAGGCTGAGGCTGCACACGCACACAGCAAAGTGGGCAGTCTAGAATCTGGAGCCTTGCAGCTTTAACTAATCTCAACGGAATCAACCTCAACGGAGTCGATGCCAACGATGCCTAGTCAACTGGTGCCTGTCATTCTCGCGGGCGGAAAAGGTGAGCGCTTTTGGCCTCTCAGCCGCAGAAATCGTCCCAAGCAGTTCTTGAGCCTGGATGGTAGCGGTCGCAGTTTGCTTCAGGCAACAGCAGAAAGGCTGCTGGCGATCGCGGGCGGTTGGGCATCCATCTACGTCGTGACGGCATCGCATCTCGCAGGCGGTGTGAGAGAACAACTGCCTGATTTACCCGAAGCAAACCTGCTCATTGAGCCAGAAGGGCGAGACACCGCGCCAGCCGTAACCTGGAGCACTCTGAAGATTGCTGAGCGTTATGGACGCGATGCGGTTGTCGGCTTCTTTCCTGCCGATCACTGGATCGCCGATGAAGCCACTTTTGAAGCAACTCTGAACGCGGCAGCAGCACTGGCAGTGAAAGAAGACGCGATCGTCACCCTCGGTATCGCGCCTACCTTCGCGTCTACAGGCTATGGCTACATTCAAGCAGGCGAGACGGTTGGCACCTATGGCACGAGCAGCGAACACGCCGGCTTTCCCGTTTACCGTGTCACCCGCTTCACCGAAAAGCCCGATCGCGACACGGCTGAACAGTTCCTCGCTACAGGCACCTTTAGCTGGAACAGCGGCATGTTCGTCTTTCGTGCAGGCGTTGCGCTAGATGAACTGCTGGTCTACGCACCCGAAATCCTGAGTCCACTAGAAGAGCAAGGGGTGGCTGCCTACCCCACGCTGTCTAAAAAGAGTATCGACTACGCCCTCATGGAAAAAACCCAGCAGGCATACGTGCTGCCCGTTGCCTTTGGTTGGGATGACTTGGGAGACTGGAACGCGATCGAGCGCCTGCTCAAAGGCGATAACGCCAACGTCGAACTTGCCCGACACGTTGGGTTAGACACCCACGGCGCACTCTTCTACGCCACAGATCAGGACGACCTGATTGTCACCATCGGTCTTGAAGATACGGTCATCGTGCGCGACGGCAACGTCACCCTGGTGGTTAAAAAAGACCGGACTCAAGAAATCAAGCAAGTATTGAAGGAAATTCAAGCCGACCCGCAGTTCAAAGACTTGCTTTAGTTGTTAGCTTTTAGGGGTTAGTTGTTAGAGCCATTACGATCGCCTACCGACTAACAACTAACAACTAACAACCAACAACTCTAGATGTTTTCTCGCCTCGCCAAATCCAGCGCCCGCCAACGCGAAATTGCCGAAGTTGTCCTCCGTAACGGTTGGGGCTACATGCGGCGACTGCTGACGGGCACCAAAGCCGAAGAGCCTCAACTGCCGCCGCCTGCCGTCCTGCGTAATATTCTGGTCGAGTTGGGACCTGTCTACGTCAAGCTAGGGCAGTTGCTTAGCACCCGCCCCGATCTGCTGCCGCCAGAATACATTACCGAGCTAACTGCACTTCAGGCAGAAGTGCCGTCTGTTGCATGGCAAGAAGTGGAAGTGGTGATTCGGCAGCAGTTGCGTCGTCCGTTGGAAGAGGCGTTTACGACGATCAATCACCAACCCGTTGCGGCTGGCTCGATCGCCCAAACCCATCGGGCAACCATGGCAGACGGGCGAGAAGTCGCGCTCAAAATTCAGCGTCCCGGCATTGAGACAATCGTCGACCAAGATATTGCCCTCATTCGCACCCTGGCAGACCTGGTTTCGCGTACCAACTTTGGCAAATACTACGACCTCAAAGCCCTCGCCGAAGAATTTGCCACCGCGCTCATTGGTGAACTGGATTTCATGCTGGAAGCCACTCACACCGATCAGCTCCGCAGCAACCTGTCTAGCAGTCGTTGGTTTGATCCGACACGCCTGGTAGTGCCCGAAATTTATTGGGAGCTGACGACCGAAAAACTGCTAGTCATGGAGTGGCTCGACGGTGTGCCGTTGCTGCAAGGGAATTTCTCGGGTGTGGGCTATGGCGGCGATGCCACGGCTGAACGTAGCGCGATCGTCACCTTGCTGGTGCAGGCATTCTTTCAGCAAATCTACATCGACGGCTTCTTCCATGCCGATCCGCATCCCGGCAACCTGTTCTATTTGAACGATGGTCGCGTTGCCTTGCTGGATTGCGGCATGGTCGGTCGCTTAGATCCTCGGACACAGCAAGTTTTAACCGAAATGCTGCTGGCGATCGTGAATTTAGACGCTCAACGCTGTACACAACTCACATTGCAATTGGCAGAGTCGGTACAGCCGGTTAACCTGGCACAACTTGAAAGCGACTACGATCGCCTGCTGCGTCGCTACTTCAACCTCAACCTCGCACAGGTCAACTTCAGCCAGCTATTTTACGAAATTCTCCAGCGCGCACGGGCAAACCATCTGCGCGTTCCTGGGAACATGGGGCTTTATGCTAAAACTCTGGCAAACCTGGAGAGCGTCGCCCGTAAGCTGAATCCTGAATTCAACCTGTCCGACCAGATCAAACCCCTGATGACTGACCTCTTCCGGCGGCAACTGGTTGGCGAGGCCCCCCTTCAGGCACTCTTACGCACTGCGTTAGACCTCAAAACCCTTTCGCTGCAATCGCCACGTCAACTGGAACTGTTGCTTGAGCGCGTCACGTCCGAAACCCTCCAGTGGAACCTGAACCTACGCGATCTTGATCCTCTTCGTCGCAGCATGGACGATTCCGCCAATCGCGTGTCGTTCAGCATTGTAGTGGGTGCCTTAATTATGGGTGCAGCTACGATCTTGGCGAACGATCGCACTGGGCGACTTTTTTGGGTCAGCAGTGGTCTTTTCTTTTCCGCCAGCTTTCTCGGTCTCTGGCTCATCGTCAGTATTTTACGATCGGGACGGCTCAGGTAATGGGCAGGCGGCGAAAGCCATGCCGCGCTTGATCCAGCCCTACAGCAAGGGCATTCAACTTGCCTGGTTGCAATGGTTTAGGGTTAAACAACCGGAGGCTGGGCGAGAGCACCACGGCATAGTGTTCACTCAGATAGTGATGCCCGTCGTAGAGGGCTGACATGGGAATGTTTCGCAGGTGCCCACCCAGGACAAACACTAAAGCCTTGATGTGGCTCTGTGCGATCGCCTCAGCGCCGGGTTGAATCAGCCAGTTGTAGACCTGTAACGACTGGCTCTAGGTCTGGTGGAGCGCATCCGGTTCGGCAATGTTGCGGCGCAATTGAACTTTGATACAAGCTCATTACATGCGGTTGAAAAAGTGATCACTTTTTCAACCGCGCTTGTGATCATATTCTCCTCTGCGTTTCACATTTTTTACTCCAAAATCAACCCAATTTTGGCCCCAAACTGACCTTAAAAGACATAAACCAGGAAGCAAGAATTCAAAGAAGCCCTTGCTGGATAGGTTATTTGTTCGATGGCTCAGGCGGGATTTGAACCTGCGACCTTGGGCTTATGAGTCCCCTGCTCTAACCAACTGAGCTACTGAGCCTGAATAAATAGCTTTCATAACATAGCACGATCGTGCGATCA